>JAPKAJ010000262.1 GCA_028825345.1 Arenicellales bacterium
ATTCCGATGCCGTGACTATCATGTCCCGCGAGATTAGCCTTGACCAGATTATCAGCGACGATTCCGGGTTCATCGCCAGAGCTGCCAGCAGCTAGCAGGATCTCAACGGCAACCGCTCGGAGGTTTTCCTGACTAATAAGCATTACTGTAGCGTGTGGTAAGAGCTTGTGCGTATCGAAGTACTTTCATATCACTTGGATACAAACCCACCATCGATGGGTAGGGCAACCCCCGTGATATATGACGCTTCATCTGAAAGCAAGAACAGAGCAGTGTTAGCCACTTCTTCTGGTCTGCCGACACGCTGAAGCGGAATCATCGATTTCATCATCGCAAGGTTGGCCTCGCCATCGGTTTCCTGATCGGGCCGAGCCATAAATGTCTTCATCATTGGGGTATCGATAACGCCGGGGCAGACGCTGTTGACACGAATATTGTCTACTGCAAGGCGCCCCGCGAGAGACGCCATGAAACCATTGACGCCCCACTTTGCCGCTGAGTAGAGCGGGCTGAATGGGGATCCAATGAGGCCGGCAATAGAGGAGGTGAAAAGTATGCTGCCCCCGCCGCGGGCACGCATCTGCGGGATGGCTGCGCCCGTGGTCATAAAAACCGATCGAATGTTCAGATCCATTGTGATCGCGTAATTTTCGGGCTCGATGTCCTCGACTTTAGAAAATCCAGGGTGCCCCACATGGTTCCAGAGTAAATCGATGCCGCCAAATTGCGCTACGGCCTGGGTAATAATGCGAGTGCATTCCTGATCATCGGATAAGTCTGCGCACAACCCGATCGCTTCATGCCCGGCTTGTGTGATCTCCTTAACAACCGAGTCAAGAGCTTTCTGGTCGATGTCCACCGCAACGATCTTTGCACCTTCTGCCGCAAATCGAATCACGCCGGCTCGACCCATGCCTGAGGCTGCTGCGGTGACGAGGGCAATTTTGTTCTCAAGACGCATAATCTATCTCTCCTTAGCAGGATATTTGTGTTGGCATCGAACCTATTTGACCGTGAATACGGTATCTGTGCAAGCCGATCAGAAGAATTCACCCGCTGTATCTGCTGCGCAGCCAGGCACTCGCATCAAAGCCATCAACCGGACTCGTGACGCACACCGATTCAAGGGAGATCAACCTCAAGGCCAAGGATGAGAAAGCTCCAGGATTTTCCGTGGCTGTCGAGATTAAGCGATTCATTCACTCCGCCTTCCAGGGCTTCGTCAAGCACCAGGTTAAGCCCATGTAACTGGGGCAGAAGATAACGCTGGATCTGGCCTGTAAATAAAGCCCCAAAAGTCTGCTGTAGCCGCTCGGGCGTGATCTGGTCAACTAAAACGGGATAGTGTTTAGGGTCGTAAGCGAATACCGATACATTCGACCGGTTGCCCTTGTCGCCTGCTCGGGCATGAGCGATCTTCCTAAGTGTGACCCGATGTGTCATACGTCGAACACGTCCAATATGGGGGAGATTCGGCCTCGATCGATCAAGGTCGAGTAGGTCAAGATGCTGGGCCGGACGTAGCCGCGATATCCTCCCCCACCGGCTGGACCGCAACAGAGCAGGGACTCGACCTCCCACAACAGGGTTTCAGCTTCTTTGCGAGCTGGTGTTCGCATGGCGCAGCGCAAGCGAACATCCTGGGATTCCGTCGTGGTTTGGCCTGCAGTACCGTGCAAAGATGACACGCCAATCAGATCAAGCCGTGGCGCTGTCTGCACACCGTGGACCTGACGCAGGCGCTCAGCTACGATCTCACCCGCCATACGGGCCCGCCGCTGAGCCCCAGGGCCGGCATAGGAGATTTCGGCTTCTCCGACGAAACCGCCCGCAAATGCAACGGTGACTTTGAGTTCCTGCGGTCGTTCACCGCCACGCGCCCCCGAGATTGAAACACGATCTTTGCCGGCTGAATCGACATGGGCCGAAGAAAAGTCAGCAGTGACGTCTGGCGTAAGATAGTGCGCAGGGTCATGGATCTCGTAGAGCAATTGTTCCTTCACGGTGCGTGAATCAACACAACCTCCAGTCCCGGGCAGTTTGGTGATGACCGCAGTGCCATTATGCTGGACTTCGGCAATAGGAAACCCGACAAACGCAACATCTTCAACGTTTTTGTAGCCGGGGTCAGCAAAATAGCCACCAGTGACCTGAGCGGCGCATTCCATCACATGGCCTATCATCGTGCCTGCCCCTACGCGTGCCCAGTCGTCATATTCCCACTGGAAAAAGTGCTGAAGGGGGGCGAGAAAAAGAGATGGGTCGGCCACACGCCCTGTGATCACAACGTTGGCCTTTTGTTTTAGAGCCGCCACAATTCCCTCGGTGCCGAGATAGGCATTGGCGCCAATCATGTGGGGTTCGAAATCTTTGAGAGCGCAGTTTGGCTCGATCAGGTGGGTATCTTTATCCAGTAGGTGTGTGGCGTCATCTCCTGTAACAACGGCCACCCGAATTCCCCGCAAGCCGAGTTCTCGCGCAACATCGACGACCACTTTGCCAGCAGCCAGAGGGTTTGCCGCGCCCATGTTTGTGATGAGGCAGGTGTTGCCTGCGCGACACAAAGGCAGGACAGCACGCATACGGGTTTCCAAAAGCCTGTTGTAACCCAGAGCGGGGTCCGATCGTTTGTCGAGAAGTCCCGAGGCAAGGGTTCGCTCGCCGAGACATTCAAATACGATGGCATCGAGGTCGCCCCTTCTAGCCAGGTCGACAGCGGGATCCAGGCGGTCGGCAGAAAATCCCGCGCCTGTGCCAATCCGGAAACTCTCTGTTTTCATCACATCATGCTAACGACTGGACAGCGCCCAGAGCGGCTGCTCCCAGCAGAAAATCTGGTCAAAGTCGTAATCGAAGCTTGCGGTTATACCGTTGACGCGTGTGATTGCTGACATTAGCATTTTGGTAGGTAATAGCCGGACCAGAAAGGCGGCCGTCTAACTCCTGTCCAACTTTGATTGTGAGCCCAGGCTCGCTAAGGGCATCTTAGCTTTCACCGATGTTGTTATCTAATTCTCCGGTGCAGAAAAATCAAATCAGATGTAATTCTTCAAGTGCTGACTGGATCGCCAATTGCTGGGATGCCTGGGGTACCGTCATCGGTTTTCGGGGCAGGCCTGCGGGTATTTGCTGAAGAGTTTGAGCATATTTAGTGCAAGCTGGCAGGTTGTCACCATTGATCGCGTTCCATAGCCGAAGCAGTCGTTCATGTAGATCAAGGGCCTTATCGGACTCGCGCGCAGCTGTAGCTTCCCACAGTGCAACGCTGGGTCCGGGGGCCGCTGCTAGGATCGCTGCGATCGCACCATGTGCACCAAGTGTGTAAGAAGAATAAAGTAGCGCATCAACGGCGCTGAAGATGAGATCACCCGGTTTTGCCATGATCATCAGGTCAGCAAAAAGTTTCATGTCGCCTGCGCTTTGTTTAACGCCGATTACGCCCGGCACCTCTTGCATCAACCGACAAAGAAGTTCCGGCTCAATGTAACTCCAGGGGACCAC
>JAPKAJ010000263.1 GCA_028825345.1 Arenicellales bacterium
GACTGGGTTGGTGGATTCTTCTGCCCCTGTCACGGCTCCAAGTTTGATCTTTCCGGTCGGGTCTATAAGAACGTACCTGCCCCTACTAACCTCGAGGTGCCGCCGCATACCTATGTGTCGGAAAACCGTATCGTCATAGGGATAGATGAAAAGGAGACGGCCGCATGAGCCTTCTCAACTGGATAGATGATCGCTTTCCCTTGACCAAAGTCTGGCAGGAGCATATGGCGCAATATTACGCGCCGAAAAACTTCAATATTTGGTACTACTTCGGCTCGCTGTCTCTGGTTATGCTGGTACTGCAAATTGTCACCGGTATTGTCCTGACGATGCATTACAAGCCTGATGCCGACTTGGCGTTTGCCTCGGTTGAATACATCATGCGCGATGTACCCGCAGGCTGGTTCGTACGTTATTTGCACGGCGTCGGGGCATCGATGTTTTTCCTCACCGTATACCTGCACATGTTCCGCGCCCTGCTGTATGGCTCGCACCGTCATCCGCGTGAGCTCATCTGGTTGCTGGGTATGGTGATCTATGTAGCACTGATGGCTGAAGCCTTTTTTGGCTACCTGCTACCTTGGGGCAATATGTCCTATTGGGGTGCCCAGGTCATCATCTCGTTGTTTGGCGCGATCCCTGGCATCGGGGAGCCATTGGCCGAGTGGATCCGCGGTGATTTCGTGATCTCCGATGCTACGCTAAACCGCTTTTTCGCTTTCCATGTCATCCTGTTGCCCTTGTTGCTGGCATTGTTGGTCTATTTACACATTGTCGCCCTGCACAAAGTGGGCTCAAACAATCCTGATGGGATTGAGATCAAGAAAAACAAGGACAAGGATGGTATCCCCGTAGACGGGATTCCGTTCCACCCGTACTACACTGTGAAAGACACCTTTGGCGTGGCGGTCTTTATGGCCGTGTTTTTGGCCATTGTCTTTTTTGTGCCCGAACTGGGCGGCTGGTTTTTAGAGAAGGACAATTTTGCACCAGCCGATATTCTGCAGACACCGCCGGATATCGTGCCGTTGTGGTACCTCACTCCGTATTACTCAATTCTGCGGGCTGTCACCTTTGAATGGTTGCCCGGGGGCGCGAAGCTGTGGGGCGTGATCGCGATGGGTGCTGCGATCGTGATGTTCTTCTTTTTGCCGTGGCTGGATCGTGCCAAGGTTCGCTCGATTCGCTACCGTGGCTGGCTATACAAGACCTTTCTCATGCTTTTTGTGGTGACTTTTCTTATGCTCGGTTATCTGGGAACGAAGAATCCCGGACACGTCGATATTTTCTGGTTCAAGAATCTCATATGGGCGCAGATTGGCTTGGTGATTTACTTCGCGTTTTTTCTGCTCATGCCAATTTATACCCGGCTCGATCGAACAAAGCCCGAACCGGACCGGGTAGGGTAGGAGTTCATGATGAGCATGATAACAAAGCTATTACTGATCGTATCCCTACTCGTATCGCCCACGCTGCTGGCGTCTGGAGGAGGAGAAAACCTGGATTCGGTGTACATCAACCTGGCCGATAAAGGCTCGCTGCGCCGTGGAGCACATACTTTTGTCAACTATTGCCTATCCTGCCATGCGGCCTCCTTTATGCGATATGAGCGGATGGCTGCTGATCTCGAGATCGATACCCCGACGCTGGTTGAGAACTTGATGTTTGCGGCAGATAAGCCGGGGGAACTGATGACTGTAAATATGGCATCTGAGGATGCCAAGGTATGGTTCGGGGTTGTGCCACCCGACCTCAGCCTGACCGCGCGTTCTCGTGGGCCAGACTGGATTTATACCTACCTGCGAAGTTTTTACCGTGACGAGAGCACCCCGACTGGATGGAACAACACGCTCTTTCCAAGCGTTGCGATGCCCCATGTGCTGTACGAATGGCAAGGGTTGCGTGAAGCCCATTTTGACGAGTCACACGGTGTGAGCGAGTTCAGCGGCTTCGAGCAGATCGTATCGGGCGAGATGAGCGAGGTCGCCTATGACGAGGCGATCAGTGATCTGACCAACTTTATGGTCTACCTCGCTGAGCCAGCCAAACTGGTGCGTTACGGTATCGGTTTCTGGGTGATGGGCTTCATGCTTGTTTTTATCGCGCTTACCTACGCTTTAAAAAAGGAATACTGGCGAGACATCCATTGACGGCACACTGGTGGGGCACTATTGCACTACGCTGGTATACAGGATAAATGCTTTGGTTAATCAACTATGAAACTCTACTCTGGACCACTTTGCCTCTACAGTCACGTTTGCCGATTTGTCTTGAGCGAGAAAGAGATTCGCTACGAAGTCATTTACTCGACGAATGGGCGCGCAGACCAGGAGGTTGCCGAACTGAATCCTTACGGGGAAACGCCGACATTGGTGGACCGTGATTTGGTTCTATACGACAGCATGGTTGTCAGCGAATACCTCGATGAAAGGTTTCCGCACCCACCGCTGCTGCCCAGCGACCCGACTGCCCGGGCCCAGGCCCGGGTAATGGTGACCCGATTACGTCGTGACTGGCTGGATGCGCTACAGTTTTGTATCACTACCGGTACGCGCGTCGACAAGAAGCTGAGTAAAAGTCTGTGGGATGGTTTGATGGCAATGTCGAACCATTTCGGGCAGCAAAAGTATGCGCTTGGCAATGAATTCAGCCTGGTTGATTGCTACCTGGCAGTACTGTTGTGGCGGTTGCCTGTGCTGAAATTAGATCTGCCTCGACAGGCTTCGAAGATTCTTGACTACGGCGGCCGGATGTTTGATAAACCGGGTTTCCAGGCAAGTCTGAGCGAAGCCGAGCGAGAGATTCGCGCCGCTTAAGGCGCACTACTGTTTGCCGGGTCTGATGGGATCTGATGACATCGAGGCGAGTTCAAACCGCCCTTATCTGATACGGGCGATTCGCGACTGGGCTATTGATAATCACCTGACGCCACAGTTGCTGGTTAATGCCACGATCAGTGGTGTCGAGGTGCCCAGTGAGTTCGTTGAGAACGGACAGATTGTGCTGAACGTTAGCCCTCATGCAGCGGATAATCTGGACATGGGAAACGACTTTATCTCTTTCTCAGCCCGCTTTCAGGGTGTTTCGCGGTCGGTGATTGTGCCGGTCTCAGCAGTTATTGCCGTATTTGGCCGCGAGAGCCGTCAGGGCATGTCTTTTGAAGATCTGCCCGAGGATATCGAAGCCGACGAGGCGTTGAACGACCCGCCTGCGCGCGGTAAGCCCCACCTTAAACTGGTGGACTAGTGGTTGAAAGATGTTGGGTCAGACCCGATATTGCCTTTAGAACACACTGAGCACCGTTTAATGAGCACAACCCAAATGCGGGGCACTACCATTCTCTCGGTTCGCCGAGGCAATCAGGTGGTGATTGGTGGGGATGGCCAGGTCACACTGGGTGATACCCGAATGAAAGGCAACGCGCGCAAGGTTCGGCGACTGCATGATGATACGGTGATCGCAGGGTTCGCGGGTGGTACTTCGGACGCGTTCACACTGTTT
>JAPKAJ010000035.1 GCA_028825345.1 Arenicellales bacterium
AAAAGTCCGATCAGAATGTCCGGGGCGCGACTGTGTTGCCCAAGGGAACTGGCAAGACCGTGCGCGTTGCAGTCTTTGCCGACGGTGCCGATGCCGAGGCCGCCAAAGGGGCAGGAGCTGATGTGGTCGGATTGGACGATCTTGCGGAGACCATCAAAGGCGGCAAGATCGACTTCGATATTTGTATCGCTACACCCGCGACGATGCGCGTGGTCGGAAAACTGGGACAGGTGCTTGGGCCGCGAGGGCTGATGCCCAATCCCAAAGTGGGTACGGTGACACAGGATGTCGCCAAAGCAGTCGGCAACGCCAAGGCCGGTCAGGTGCAGTTTCGCATCGACAAAGCCGGGGTCGTCCATTGCCCCATTGGCAAAGCGTCTTTTGATGCCGATGCCCTGAAAGAAAACTTGATGGCGCTGTTGGATGCGCTGAATAAGGCCAAGCCGTCCGCCGCCAAGGGCCAATACCTAAGGCGATTGACCTTGTCCACGACGATGGGGCCGGGCGTTAAAGTCGACCGTGCCTCGGTAAGTTAAATAGATTTGTTTTGAGGGGCTCGACCATGGCTTTGCTGCCTTTTTAGGCAATAAAAGTTGGGTGGGTTCGTCGAAGACCGTAGGTGTGAAGCCGGTGACGTTACCGGGTTTGCTTAATGGTGCTCCACCAGCCTGCGCAGGCGGTGCCCCAGATCTGAAGATTTTTCCAGGGTCAGGACACCAAGGTGTAACCAGTAGGGAGTAGTGCTAAATGAGCCTTAATATCGATCAGAAAAAGGCCGTCGTCAGCGACGTGACACAGATATTTTCTGTGGCGCAGGCTGCCGTTCTGGCTGAGTATCGCGGGCTTACCGTCGCACAAATTACCGAACTGAGAGGCGAAGCCCGCAACCAGGGAGTGGACGTGCGTGTTGTAAAAAACACTCTGGCCAAGCGCAGTGTTGCTGGCTCTGATTTTGAATGTCTGGCGGACCACTTTACGGGACCGGTGTTGATCTCCTCGTCGGAAGATCCGGTGGCTGTAGCTAAGGTGGTTGCCAAGTTTGCCAAGAAGAATGATGACCTGAAGATTACGGTAGGCGCTATGAACGGCGACTTGCTTGATTTGGCGGCCATCCAGGTATTAGCCAGGTTGCCCAACCGTGACGAATTACTCGCCACGTTGGTGGGTACGATGGCGGCGCCGATAAGCAAACTGGTCCGGACTTTAAATGAAGTGCCTTCGAAGTTTGTGCGCACGCTGTCGGCTGTCAGGGATAGTCGGTCCGAAGAACAGGTAGCGTGAGAAACGGTCGAGCGCTTAAGACAGGAAAAATCTCAAGTTAAGGAGAGTCAAATGAATCGCGAAGAAGTGTTAAATGCAGTAGCAGAAATGTCCGTCCTAGAATTGTCACAATTAATCAAGGACATGGAAGAAAAGTTTGACGTTTCCGCCAGTGCCGCAGTGGCAGTAGCTGCCCCCGCAGCTGGCGAGGCAGGTGGTGATGCAGGTGCCGCCGAGGAACAAACTGAGTTTGATGCCATGCTGACCTCTTTTGGTGAGAAAAAGGTCCCCGTCATCAAGGCGGTTCGGGCTCTTACCGGCCTGGGCTTGAAGGAAGCCAAGGATCTGGTCGAGTCGGCACCCACCGCTGTCAAGGAAGGCGTCACCAAGGCTGAAGCTGAGGAAATCAAGAAGCAGATCGAAGAAGCCGGCGGATCTGTTGAGATTAAGTAGTAACCAGTTGTACACCTGCTGTAAGTGGCAGGTGTCGACCGGTCTTGAAGGCGCGCCCGGGCGGCTTAGCAGCTCCTTGGCGCGCGCCTTATGTAAAGTGATTGATCGGGTTACCCGACGGTTGCTCACGCCCTAACGCTACGAGGTCTTCATGGCTTATACCTTTACCGAGAAAAAGCGGATTCGTAAGAGTTTCAGCACCAGGCCGGCATCGGATCAGATACCCAATCTTCTGGAGATCCAAAAAGCCTCCTATCGCAAGCTGCTGCAAGCTGGCGTTGAGCCTCTCCAGCGAATTGATCAGGGTCTGCAAGCCGCGTTCAAGTCGGTTTTCCCGATTGAGAGCTATAGCGGTGCCGCCTCCCTCGACTTTGTCTGCTATCGCCTGGGCACGCCGGTCTTTGATGTTCGCGAATGCCAGCAACGTGGAGTGGTGTATTCGGCGCCACTACATGCGACGCTACGACTGATTATCTTCGATAAGAGCGAATCTGGCGGCGCCAAGGTTCTGCGCGATATTAAGGAGCAGGAGGTTTACATGGGCGAGATGCCCCTGATGACTGACAACGGCACCTTTGTGATCAACGGGACAGAACGGGTCATTGTCTCGCAGCTGCACCGTTCGCCTGGTGTCTTTTTTGACCATGATAAAGGCAAGACCCACTCGTCTGGCAAATTGCTTTTAAACGCCCGGGTCATCCCCTACCGTGGGTCGTGGCTTGATTTTGAATTCGATCAAAAAGATCTCTTATTTGTCCGGATTGATCGGCGGCGCAAACTTCCCGGAACCGTCATTCTCAAGGCACTGGACTACTCTAACGAGGAGATCCTGAGCCTGTTTTTTGAGACTGACCGCATAACGTTGTTGCCTGAGTCGGCCCAAGTTGACCTGGTCGCAGAACGCCTGCGTGGTCAGGAGATGGATTTTGACATCAAGACGCCCAGTGGAACGGTTGTGGTTGCGGCAGAGAAGCGAATTACTGCTCGGCATATCCGCGACATCGAAAAAACCAGCCTGACCGCTCTGGACGTACCTGATACCTACCTTGTGGGTCGGGTGTTAGCGACAGAGTTGGTGGATACTGAAACAGGTGAGGTTCTGGCTGTAGCCAACGACGAGGTGACAGAAGAACTGCTAGTGAAACTTCGTGAAGCCGAGGTCACATCATTCGAGACCATCTATACCAATGACCTTGATCGTGGACCGTATATCGCAGACACCCTTCGGTCTGATCCAACTAACACCGTGCTGGAAGCGCAGGTCGAGATTTATCGCATGATGCGCCCCGGTGAGCCGCCGACCAAAGATGCAGCTGAACAACTGTTCCGCAACCTATTCTTCAACATCGATCGCTACGACCTGTCCGCAGTAGGTCGAATGAAACTAAACCGACGATTGGGCCGCCCAACTGATGAAGGCCCTGGGATTCTCAGCCAGCAAGATATTGTTGATGTGATGCGTACCCTGGTCGAACTGAAGAACGGGAACGGCGAGACAGATGATATTGATAACCTGGGTAATCGACGGGTTCGGTCAGTGGGTGAACTGGTCGAGAATCAGTTCCGAATTGGTCTGGTGCGAGTTGAGAGGGCAGTCAAGGAACGCCTTTCTATGGCCGAATCCGAGAACCTGACACCACAGGATCTGATCAACGCCAAGCCGGTATCAGCGGTAATCAAGGAATTTTTTGGGTCGAGTCAGTTGTCACAATTTATGGACCAGACCAATCCGCTTTCAGAAGTCACACACAAACGACGTGTTTCAGCGCTTGGACCGGGCGGATTAACCCGCGAGCGTGCCGGGTTTGAGGTGCGAGATGTGCATCCGACCCACTATGGCCGAGTTTGCCCGATCGAGACACCAGAAGGGCCCAATATCGGGCTGATTAACTCTTTGGCTATTTTTGCGCGTACCAACGAGTACGGTTTTCTTGAGACTCCCTATCGTAAAGTGGTTGATCGGAAATTGACTGATGAAGTGATGTACCTGTCGGCGATTGAAGAAGGTAAATATGTGATTGCCCAGGCAAATGCGCGACTCAACAACAAGAGAGAACTTGCTGACGATTTGATTTCATGTCGGCATGAGAATGAATTTACGCTTTCGAGCTCTGAGAGTGTCCAGTTCATAGATATTGCTCCCTCGCAGATTGTTTCTGTCGCGGCAGCTCTCATCCCATTTCTGGAACATGATGATGCGAACCGGGCATTGATGGGCTCTAACATGCAGCGCCAGGCTGTGCCGACGATACAAAGCGAAAAACCCCTGGTAGGCACAGGTATCGAGCGCAAAGTCGCTTCTGATTCCGGCGTTGTGGTCATTGCCAGACGGGGTGGGGTCGTGAATGTGGTCGATGCTACGCGCATTGTTGTAAAGGTTAACGATAAGGAAGTCGACTCAGGCGATGCCGGTGTAGATATCTACAACCTTGTAAAGTACACCCGCTCCAACCAGAACACGACGATCAATCAGCGCCCGCTGGCGTTGGTCGGCGACAAGATTGAAAAAGGTGATGTGCTCGCGGACGGGCCATCGACGGACTTGGGCGAACTGGCCTTGGGGCGTAATATTCTTGTCGCTTTTATGCCTTGGAACGGCTACAACTTTGAGGATTCGATCCTCATTTCTGAGCGATTGGTCCAGGATGATGTGTATACCTCTATACATATAGAGGAACTCAACTGTATTGCCCGTGATACCAAACTTGGATCGGATGACGTGTCCCGGGATATTCCGAATGTGAGTGAATCGGCCTTGTCCCGTCTTGATGAGTCCGGCATTGTCTACATTGGTGCTGAGGTCAACCCGGGGGATATCCTCGTAGGAAAGGTTACCCCGAAAGGTGAAACCCAACTTACGCCAGAGGAAAAGCTGCTGCGAGCGATTTTTGGCGAGAAAGCGTCCGACGTAAAGGACACATCTTTGCGCATGCCTTCGGGAACGTCTGGAACGGTCATCGATGTTCAGGTCTTTACCCGGGATGGCGTTGAGAAAGACCCCCGCGCCTTATCAATAGAAGCCGATGAACTTGATGGTATCAAGAAGGACCTCAAGGATCAGTTCAGCATCGTCGAAGACGACACCTTCGATCGGATAGAGCGCTTACTGTCCGGCAAGGTCGCCGAAGGCGGACCTGGCGAGCTGGAAGCAGGCGAGAAAGTAACCCGCGGTTACCTTCAGACTATGCCTCGTGACAAGTGGTTTGAAGTTCGCTTGCGTGACGAAGAAACTAATACCACGCTGGAGCAGATTCGTCGCCAGTTAGCGGTTCAGTCAAAGAGATTCGATGACCTGTATGACGAAAAGCGCGGAAAACTTGAGGCAGGTGATGATTTGCCGCCAGGCGTGCTGAAGATGGTCAAGGTATTTGTTGCGGTCAAACGGCGTTTGCAGCCAGGCGACAAGATGGCTGGCCGTCACGGCAACAAGGGGGTGATCTCTAAGATTGTTCCTATCGAGGATATGCCTTATATGGAAGACGGCACTACCGTCGATATTGTTCTTAACCCTCTTGGTGTGCCATCGCGAATGAACGTTGGCCAGGTGCTGGAGTGCCACCTGGGTTGGGCAGCCAGTCATCTGGGACGCCAGATCGGCCAGATGCTTGATGCCAAGGCAAGTTCCGACAAGCTACGCCAGAAACTGGGCAAGATATACGGCACGGGCCATACCCACGAGGATCTCAGCGATCTTTCCGATCCAGAGATTATGGAACTGGCTGGCAACTTGCGAGGCGGAGTCCCAATTGCTACCCCAGTGTTTGATGGCGCTAGTGAAAAGGACATCAAAAAATGGCTGGAAATTGCCGGGTTGCCCGCAAGCGGTCAAGCGACCCTGGTGGATGGCCGTACCGGCGAAGTCTTTGATCGAGAGGTGACTGTAGGCTACATGTATATGCTTAAGCTTAATCACCTGGTCGATGACAAGATGCATGCGCGCTCGACTGGTCCGTATAGCCTGATCACTCAGCAGCCACTCGGTGGTAAAGCGCAGTTTGGAGGCCAGCGTTTTGGCGAGATGGAAGTCTGGGCGCTCGAGGCTTACGGCGCAGCCCACACGCTGCAGGAAATGTTAACGGTTAAATCGGATGATGTCGGGGGTAGAACCAAGATGTACGAGAATCTTGTGAGAGGTGATCACAGGATGGAACCTTCGGTACCCGAATCATTTAACGTTTTGGAAAAGGAAATCAGGGCCCTGGGTCTCAACATAGAACGACGACAAGATAAGTAGTCGAACCTATAGCGACCCCGTTCAAAGTAATCGATCCAGACACCCCGAGGAAAGTAATGAAAGATCTTTTCAGCCAGTTCACAAGACACGACTCCACAGACGAGGAGTTCGACAATATCCGGATTGGTCTGGCATCGCCAGATAAGATCCGCTCGTGGTCATGGGGCGAAGTGAAGAAGCCCGAAACCATTAATTACCGGACTTTCAAGCCGGAGCGCGACGGCCTGTTCTGCGCTAAGTTGTTTGGGCCGATGAGCGATTACGAATGTTTGTGCGGTAAATACAAGCGCCTCAAGCACCGAGGCGTTGTCTGCGAAAAATGTGGTGTAGAGGTGACCCTTTCCACGGTTCGTCGCGAGCGTATGGGCCATATCGAACTGGCCAGCCCAGTAGCACACATCTGGTTTTTGAAGTCTCTGCCATCACGGCTGGGTGTGCTTTTAGATATGACGGTACGGGAAATCGAGCGGATACTCTACTTCGAGGCTTATGTCATTACCGACAGTGGACTCACTGATCTTGAAGAAGGCTCGCTGCTGACAGAAGAACAATACTACGAGGCCATCGAGATGTACGGCGCCGATTTCGACGCCGGGATGGGTGCAGAAGCAGTCAAAGAGCTGCTTAAATCCATGGAGCTAAAGTCTCTGTCGCCACAGTTGCGCGAAGAACTCGCCGAATCTTCATCTGAGACTAAGACCAAAAAATTGACCAAGCGATTGAGAGTCGTCGAGGCGTTCCTGCACTCCGGGAACAAGCCGGAATGGATGATCATGGAGGCTTTGCCCGTACTACCGCCGGATTTACGTCCGTTGGTGCCTTTGGACGGCGGGCGTTTTGCAACGTCAGATCTCAATGACTTGTATCGCAGAGTAATCAATCGTAACAATCGCTTGCGACGACTACTCGATCTTAATGCGCCAGACATTATCGTGCGCAATGAAAAACGCATGTTGCAAGAATCGGTCGATGCCCTGCTGGATAACGGTCGCCGCGGTAAGGCGGTCACCGGCCCTAATCGACGCCAGTTGAAGTCTTTAGCCGATATGATCAAAGGTAAGCAGGGGCGCTTTCGTCAAAACCTGTTGGGTAAGCGAGTTGATTACTCTGGCCGCTCGGTGATCGTAGTTGGACCCACGCTTAAATTACACCAGTGTGGCTTGCCCAAGAAGATGGCGCTGGAGTTGTTTCGGCCGTTCATCTACAGCAAGCTCGAACTGCATGGCTTGGCAACCACTATCAAGCAGGCAAAGAAGTTGGTGGAATCCGAGGAGCCGGAGGTCTGGGACATTCTTGAAGATGTGATTCGCGAACATCCTGTGCTGCTTAATCGGGCGCCGACGTTGCACCGACTCGGTATCCAGGCTTTTGAGCCGGTGTTGGTCGAGGGTAAGGCCATCCAGCTACATCCGCTGGTGTGCACTCCATATAACGCCGACTTTGACGGTGATCAGATGGCGGTACATGTTCCACTTTCTATTGAGGCACAGATCGAGGCTCGGACCTTGATGATGTCTTCTAACAATGTCCTTTCGCCTTCGAACGGCGAGCCAATTATTGTCCCGTCCCAGGATATAGTGCTGGGCCTGTATTACATGACCCGCGAGATGGTGAACGCGCGTGGTGAGGGCAAGATATTTGCAGATATTGCTGAGGTTCGCAGGGCATTGGACAGCGGGGTGCTGTCACTGCATGCCAAGATCAAGACGCGTGTCCGGCAAGTGCTTGCCGATGACGAAGGTCAGATGAGCGAAACCCTGACTTTAATAGAGACCACCACGGGTCGAGCTTTACTATCGGAGATCCTCCCGGATGGATTACCGTTTGAGCTGGTCAACCAGTCAATGAAAAAGCGTGCGATATCCAATGTTATCAACGAGTGTTATCGTCGGGTAGGGCTCAAGGATACCGTGATCTTCTGTGACCGTTTGATGTATACCGGATTTTCCATGGCCGCCAAGTCTGGCGTCTCAATTGGTATCGACGACATGGTGGTTCCCGACAGTAAGACAGAAACCCTCGCCGTCGCTGAAAGCGAAGTGAAGGCGATTCAGGATCAGCACCGCCAGGGCCTACTGACAGATGGTGAACGCTATAACAAGGTAGTCGATATATGGACCCATGCCAGTGACAAGGTGGCGGGCGAGATGATGGCTGAACTCAGTATCGAAACGGTTGTCAACGCCCAGGGTGAAAGCGTAGAGCAAGAATCATTCAACTCGATCTATATGATGGCTGACTCCGGCGCTCGCGGCAGTCACGCACAGATTCGCCAGCTGGCTGGCATGCGGGGCCTGATGGCCAAGCCTGATGGCTCGATCATCGAGACACCAATTACCGCTAACTTCCGCGAGGGACTCAATGTTCTGCAGTACTTTATTTCAACCCATGGCGCTCGTAAGGGTCTTGCAGATACAGCGTTGAAAACCGCCAACTCCGGCTATCTCACCCGAAGACTGGTGGATGTCTGTCAGGACCTTGTTGTTATCGAGGCCGATTGCGGCACCACCGACGGCATCCTGCGTGAAGCGAGGGTTGAGGGTGGTGAGGTGGTTATTCCGCTCAGAGATCGGATTCTGGGTCGATCTGTTGCCGTAGACGTGGTCAGTCCGGTAGGCAAAAAGGTTTTGGTCGGCGCGGGCGAGATGATTAATGAGGCGGTAGTTCTCTCGCTGGAAGAGCACAATATTAACCATGTCAAAGTTCGCTCTGCAGTGACCTGCGAGACCCGCTACGGCATTTGCTCGACCTGTTACGGTCGGGATCTGGCCCGGGGTCAGCTGGTCAACCGTGGCGAAGCAGTAGGCGTTATGGCGGCACAGAGCATCGGTGAGCCCGGGACCCAGTTAACCATGCGCACCTTCCATATTGGTGGTGCTGCTTCAAGGACAGCAGCGGTTAGTGGTGTTGAAGTCAGGAACGACGGGACAGTTACATTTACGCGCGTCCGGCGGGTTAAGCGCGGAGACGGTCGTAATATCGTAGTTTCCCGTTCCGCCGAGTTGATCATTCACGATCAGCATGGCGTCGATCGCGAACGTTATCGCATCCCCTATGGCGCGGAACTGACAGTCAACGACGGCGATGTCGTCACCGGGGGAAGTATTATCGCCTCCTGGGACCCGCACACCCATCCGATTATCAACGAAGTGGGCGGCAAGATCCGCTTCGAGAGCATGGTTGAGGGCGTATCGGTAGCAGAGCAGGTCGATGAGCTCACTGGGTCGAGTACTCACCTCGTCATAGACCCCAAGAATCGACGTGGCACCAGTGCTGATATCAAACCGACCATTGAATTGGTCGATGGGAAAGGCAAGCCAAAGGTTTTGCCAGGAAGTGAGTCACCGGCAAGATACCAGATGCCGCCTGGCGCCTCTATCGTAGTTGTAGATGGGAGGCAGGTAGGTGTTGGTGAGGTGTTAGCCCGAATTCCTCAGGAAAGCTCCAAGACGCGCGACATTACCGGAGGCTTGCCCCGTGTGGCCGAGCTATTCGAAGCGCGTAAGGCCAAGGATCCGGCTATCCTGGCAACACACAGCGGGGTGATCTCGTTTGGTAAGGAAGTCAAAACCAAGATACGCCTGGTGATCACTGATGAGTTGGGTGAACCACATGAGATGGCTATTTCCAAAGTCCGATCCATTAGTGTCTTCGATGGTGAACATATCGAGAAGGGTGACATCATTGTTGAGGGCGGGTTGACTGCCAGCGATATCCTGGAGCTCAGGGGCCGGGAAGAACTTACCGACTATATTGTCAACGAGGTTCAGGAGGTATATCGGTTGCAGGGCGTCAAGATCAACGATAAGCATATTGAAGTGATTATTCGCCAGATGTTACGACGTGTCCGGATAGTTGATCCAGGCGACAGCCGTCACCTTGCAGGTGACCAGGCTGAACGTTCTGCACTGCTGGAGGCGAACGATGCGTTGGTAGCTGAGGGCAAAACGCCGGCAACCTTTGCCCTCATACTTCTGGGAATAACTAAGGCTTCCCTGAGTACCGATTCATTTATTTCAGCGGCTTCGTTCCAGGAGACAACTCGGGTCCTGACCGAGGCCTCCATGCAGGGTAAGGTCGACAGATTGCGTGGGCTCAAGGAGAACGTGATCGTCGGCCGTCTGATTCCTGCAGGTACCGGCCTGGCATATCATGAGGAGCGCCGCCGCCGTCGCGAGGAGCGGATCAGTGGAAAAGCAGAAGTCGCTGAGTTGAGATCACCTTTTGCCAGTAGCACTGAGACGGAAGACAAAGCCGAGCCGGTTGAAGCGGTGCTGGGCTGAGGCTCCGTTTAAGGTCGGAGCCCAGCAATTTTCCTGGAAATGTTGACAAAAAACCGAGTTCTGCCTAGAATCGCCGCCCTTTGTTGGGTTTGGTGATTATGGGCTGAAAGCGGGTCCTAAGAGCGAGAAAAAGTATATGCCAACGACTAATCAACTGGTTAGAAAGCCTCGGGTACGACAGACTCAAAAGTCGAACGTGCCGGCGCTGGCAGCTTGCCCACAAAAGCGCGGCGTATGCACCCGGGTATATACCACCACACCCAAAAAGCCGAACTCGGCTTTGCGCAAGGTGGCCCGGGTACGTTTAACCAATGGCTTTGAAGTAACCAGTTACATCGGTGGTGAAGGGCATAATCTCCAGGAGCACTCGGTTGTGCTTATCCGGGGCGGCAGGGTAAAGGATCTGCCGGGTGTGCGCTATCACACAGTACGGGGGACGCTAGATACATCAGGCGTCGGTGATCGGCGACAGGGCCGCTCGAAATACGGCGCGAAACGACCGAAGTCGTAACGTAAACAAATACACGGGATTTGGACTGGTTGCCCCAGGGCGACTGGCATTAAATAAACCGTAAATAGGCCGGCATAGCTGACTGGCCACGGTGATAAAGGCGACCTTGCCAGAATAAATAAAGGCCGCCACAGAAGTCGCGAAGGCAGCATCACGCTGTTAGCGACAAAAAGCTGTCTCACCGTATGATTGCGCTCCGGTGGCAAAAGCCACTGCTGCGAACTGTCTGTGGCGCCTGTTCGACGGGCGATCAAGACAGTTGCTACAAGGATTGGTAAAAAGTCGGTACGCCGGCCCAGAAACTGAACTGTCTGCCCCACTGTGGCAACGGTTCTCTGATAGTGGAACTGAAAATAGATGCCCAGACGTCGTGAAGTCCCAAAACGGATAATCCTGCCGGATCCGAAATTCGGCGATCAGACCATTGCCAAATTCATTAACGTAATGATGAAGGACGGCAAGAAGTCTATTGCTGAACGCGTCCTGTACGGTGCTTTAGACACGATTCATGGTCGGGGTTCATCTGAACCGCTCGACGTGTTCTATCAAGCGCTTGAGAATATTCGACCCGTTGTTGAGGTAAAAAGCCGTCGCGTGGGTGGTGCAACCTACCAGGTGCCCGTCGAGGTTCGCCCTAGTCGCCGCAATGCGCTGGCCATGCGCTGGTTGGTTGAAGCCGCCCGCAAGCGGAACGAGAAATCAATGACCGACCGGCTGGCGGGCGAATTGATGGATGCCGCAGACAAACGCGGTGGCGCTGCAAAGAAAAAAGATGAAGTACACCGAATGGCCGAAGCCAATAAAGCGTTCTCTCATTTCCGTTTCTGACTTGAAGATCAACTCCCTGAAACTCTGAACGCGGATTCCTGACTGTGGCACGAAGAACCCCCCTTGAACGTTATCGAAACATCGGCATCATGGCCCACATCGATGCGGGAAAGACGACAACTACGGAGCGAATCCTTTTCTATACCGGTATCTCTCATAAGATCGGTGAAGTTCACGAAGGCAACGCCGTCATGGACTGGATGGAGCAGGAGCAAGAGCGCGGTATCACCATTACCTCGGCGGCAACGACCTGCTTCTGGAGCGGTATGGACCAGAACTATGACGAACACCGCATCAACATTATCGATACCCCCGGCCATGTCGATTTCACTATCGAAGTAGAGCGTTCATTAAGAGTGCTCGACGGTGCAGTCGGAGTTTTCTGTGCAGTCGGTGGCGTTGAGCCACAGTCCGAAACAGTATGGCGCCAGGCGGATAGATACAGCGTGCCCCGTCTGGCATTTGTCAACAAGATGGATAGAATTGGCGCCGATTTTATTCGTGTGATTGACCAGATCCGAGACCGTCTTGGCTCGAATGTTATCCCGATCCAGGTGCCTATCGGAGCCGAGGACGCATTCCAGGGTGTTGTTGATCTGATCAAAATGAAGGCGATTTACTGGGACGAGGAAACTCGAGGCGCCGAGTTTGAAGAACGTGATATCCCCGGTGACCTGCTAGATCAGTGCACTGCGTTGCGTGAGCAAATGCTTGAAGCGGTTGCTGAAGTCAACGAGGAACTGATGGAAAAGTACCTTGAGGAAGGCGACCTTTCCGCGGCCGAAATCAAAGACGGCCTACGACAGCGGACCATTGCTAACGAGATAGTCCTGGCAACTTGTGGCTCGGCGTTCAAGAACAAGGGTGTTCAGGCCATGCTCGATGCTGTTATCGATTTCATGCCCAATCCAACTGAGGTCCCTGCCATTCGGGGGATTCTTGAAGATGAAGAGACCGAGGAAGAGCGACAGGCATCCGATGAGGCGCCCTTTGCAGCTCTGGGTTTCAAGATCATGACTGATCCATTTGTCGGCCAGTTGGTTTTTTTCCGTGTGTACTCTGGAGTCGTTAAGTCAGGCGACAGCATTTACAACCCAGTGAAAGGAAAGAAGGAACGTATTGGTCGTCTTTTGCAGATGCACGCCAACTCTCGCGAAGAAATAAAGGAAGTTCGGGCTGGCGATATCGCCGCCGCCGTTGGCCTTAAAACCATCACGACCGGAGACACACTGTGCGACCCTAGCAGGATTATTACGCTGGAGCGCATGGAATTTCCTGAGCCGGTGATCTCGCAGGCTGTGGAACCTAAGACCAAGAGTGATCAGGAAAAACTTGGCGTTGCGCTGGGCAAACTTGCCCAGGAAGACCCTTCCTTCCGGGTGCGGACTGACGAAGAGTCCGGGCAGACGATTATCTCAGGCATGGGTGAATTGCACCTGGAGATTATTATCGACCGACTGCGTCGCGAGTTCAGTGTTGATGCCAATATCGGTAAGCCACAAGTTGCCTATCGTGAAACCTTGAACGCGTCTGTCGAGCAGGAACATAAGTACGCCAAGCAAACCGGCGGTCGCGGCCAGTACGGCCATGTTTACCTCAGGGTAGAGCCTCAGGAGCGCGGCGGCGGTTTCGAATTTGTCGATAAGATCAAAGGCGGTGTCGTGCCTCGTGAATATATTCCGGCGGTTCAAAAGGGTGTGGTCGAGGCTATGGTGTCCGGGATAGTTGCCGGATATCCGGTGATCGACGTAAAGGTCACGTTGTACGATGGCTCCTACCACGAGGTGGATTCATCGGAGCACGCCTTCAAGGCAGCCGCTATCCAGGCCTTTCGTGAGGCCAGCCGAAAGGCAAAGCCCACATTACTCGAGCCGATTATGCGGGTCGAGGTCGTCACTCCCGAGGAATATATGGGGGGTGTGACGGGCGATCTGAGTTCGCGCCGCGGCATGATTTCCGATATGGAAGATGTTCCTGCCGGCAAGATAGTCCGGGCCGAGGTTCCGCTGGCGGAAATGTTTGGTTATGCGACATCGTTGCGTTCCGCGTCACAAGGCCGTGCCACCTATTCAATGGAATTCAGTCAGTACCTTCCAGCACCAAGCAGCGTCACCGAGGTGGTGATGAAAAAGGCCAGTTAATCACGCACTGTTGAGGAAATCAGAAAGTGGCGAAAGAAAAATTCGA
>JAPKAJ010000036.1 GCA_028825345.1 Arenicellales bacterium
TCAGTGCAGGCTCGCCGCAGTCCTCCATTCATCTTCCAGCCGGTTGCGAGCCCGGTCTGAACTTCAAGTTGGTTATACAACGTAATCGAGTGGCCCAGCAATTGAGTGATCCCGGCCTGACTGCGCAACTGACCGACAAGGCCAGCTGCATGCCAGGTGCTGCCGCTGGTCAACTGATTACGCTCAAGCAACAGCACGTCCTTGTAGCCCATTTGGGCGAGATGATAGGCGGTGGAGCAGCCGACAATGCCGCCGCCGACCACAATGGCTCGGGTGTGCCTAGGTAATTGACTCATATCAATAAGTGTTGATGCTGTATGTCCCGCAGCAGATGGGGTGCGTTCGGATCAGCGTTGTGTATTAGTGATGTATCTCAAAGGCAGCCCATTGTGCGGTAAAGCGCTCCAGGTTCTCGTCGGTGTACTGGATAAAATCAAAATCAATAGTCGAGTGAATTTCCGACACCATGCTCCACAGGCTCTCACGTAATAAGGAAGCGCACTTCATGGCTTCATAGGCGCGGCGAATCTCTGAGGGCACCTTTGAGTTGAAATAGTGGTTAAGAAGCCAGTCTTCCTGCTCTGGGGGCAGGGCATTGTTGGATGCAAGGTTCGCCAGATCAAACAGCGGACTGTTAAAGCCAGCATAATCCCAGTCCACCAGCCAAAGCCTTTGACCATCGTCCAGAAAATTGGCTGGCAGCAAATCGTTGTGGCCGTAAACCAGGTTCACAGGGCCCACAGTCTTTTCCAACTGCTGGCTTTTATCGAGCAGGGAAGGCAATTGACCTATCATGCGGCTTTTGCCTTCCACCAGCGTGGCTGCGTAATCACGAATGACATGAAACACCCAGAAGATAAGCGCTGGTCCGCGCATGCTTTGCGCCATTTCCTGGTGACAAGTACGCAACATGGGCACGATTCGCTCGAGCTGGTGCTGCTGCCTGACGTCTTCGTCACTTAAGGTTTTGCCTTCGATAAAATCCAGAACCAGGATGCCTGGCACCCAGTGCAGTACCTGCGGAGACAGACCCACCCGAGAGGCCGCCCGGCTCGCTTGCAGTTCATTGAACCGCATGACTCCGTGCAGCGGTATATCGTTGCCGACGCGTACAAAGTATTTGCGTTCCTGATCAGCGACCGCAAAATTCTGGTTGGTGATGCCGCCGCTGACCGGCTCGAGAGATATTTCCCCTTTCCAGTAGTCAAGGTTCCTTATTGCTTTTGTAGGGTCGCGGCTCATGTGTATCGTCTTGTTTTTAGAGGTTTAGGCTGGAAGTTCGAGTTTTTATGAAACTGCCAGTTGCTGATTTCAAACTAAGCTCGACGGAGTGTGGAGGAGTTTACTTACTGAGCGAGAGTCTGATCTGGTTGAACGGTGTTGGGTAGCACTTTGCATATTATCCGAGCCAACAGGGTCAAAGCGCCCTCGCGCGGAAAACTGGTGCGGTATACCAGGCGGATCTGACGTACTGCATCCGCGATGCTGGCCTGTCGCAGTATGACCCGGTCGGTCGCAAGTCGACCGCCATGTACCGAAAGCGCAGGTACCAGCGTAACGCCCAAGCCCATACCGACCAATTGCACCAGGGTTTCCAGACTGGATGCATTGAGGCCGGGCATCCCACCGGCGTCGGAGCGCTGATTGATTCGGCACGCTGCCATGACCTGGTCGGAAAGGCAGTGCTCTTGAGAAAGCAGCAGCACATTTTCTTTTCTGAGATCATTAAGCGTGATCTCGTCCTTTGTGTACAGATGGTGATCGCGTGGGTGTGCGAGCCAGAACGGTTCTCGAAAGAGTGGCATCTCGGTGAGGTTGCCCGCAGTGGGCGAGGTTGCGAGCAGGATTGCATCCAGCTGGTGGTCCTGGAGTTTTTGCAACAGCTGTTCGGTTGTGGCCTCAGTCAGTTCCAGCGAAAGTTCCGGGTGCTGCTGCTGTAGCTCGAGCATAAAAAGTGGCACCAGGTACGGGCTGAGGGTGTGGATGGCGCCCACCCGCAAAGGACCGGTCAGTGGATCGGTTTCTGAATGACCCAGGCTGCGGATCGTGTCGGCTTGCTCAAGAATTTGACGGGCATGGATAGTGATCTGTTGGCCGATGGGCGTGATGTGCACACTGCGGTTGGTGCGTTCAAACAGGACTACCCCGAGCTCCTGCTCGAGTTTATGGATTTGCCCAGACAAAGTTGGCTGGCTGACAAAACAACGCTGTGCCGCCCGCCCAAAGTGCAAAGTTTCGCTGAGGGCAATCAGGTACTTAAGGTCCTTGAGGTTCATTCCCAATAATAGGTTATAACGATCAAAACAATAATAACAAACGATTATACATATTGAAATAATACTTCTATATTGCTTCTGACAGCGCTTTAACAGACGCTACTAAGGAATAATTTTTACCACCGAAATTCAAACGGAGACCATTATGTCCCTCAAAGACTCCCAGACTGAACAAAACCTTAAAGATGCTTTTGCCGGGGAATCCCAGGCTAACCGCCGCTATCTCTATTTTGCTGCCAAGGCAGATGTCGAGGGTTATAACGATGTGGCTGCAGTGTTTCGTTCCACCGCTGAAGGCGAAACTGGCCACGCTCACGGCCATCTCGAATATCTAGAGGAAACCGGTGACCCTGCTACCGGTCTGCCAATCGGCGGCACCGGCGATAACCTCAAGGCGGCTATCGCGGGAGAGACCCACGAGTATACCGACATGTATCCTGGCATGACCAAGACCGCCAGGGACGAAGGCTTTGATGAAATTGCCGATTGGTTCGAAACCTTGGGCAAGGCTGAGCGTTCCCATGCCAACCGTTTCCAAAAGGCGCTTGATTCGCTGGATAGCTGAGACCGCGACGCGGGAGGTGTAAACGCACCTCCCGCATGAATTTGACAAGGATGTCAGCATGAGCTCTTTGCAACAAGAAGGCAGCCTGCAGGCCCCCATTCGTCATCCAATTGATTGGCGAAGTTCTGAATTCAACGACGAGGGCCAACTCTTTTTTGAACTAGAACGGGTCTTCGATCATTGCCACGGTTGCCGTCGCTGTGTGTCGTTGTGCGACAGTTTCCCCACACTGTTTGATCTTATCGATGAGTCAAAGACGATGGAGATCGACGGGGTCGCCAAGGACGATTACTGGAAAGTGGTCGACCAGTGCTATTTGTGCGACCTGTGTTATATGACCAAGTGTCCTTATGTGCCGCCGCACGAATGGAATATCGATTTCCCGCATCTCATGCTCCGAGCCAAAGCGGTTCGTTTTGCCAAGCAGGGCGCGCGGGTACGTGACAAGCTGTTGACCAGCACCGATGCCGTAGGAAAGGTAGCCGGTCTGCCGGGCGTGTCGATTGTGGTGAACGCAGCCAATGGCTCAAAGCCTGTCAGGAAAGCCCTTCATAAAATAGCTGGAATTCATTCTGATGCAAGAATTCCGCCTTACGAGTCGCGCCCGTTACGCAAAAGAATGGCAGGCCTTGCATCACTGGGGCCGGGCGATGCCAAGCCTGGGACAAAGACTCGCGGCAAAGTTGCTCTGTTTGCCACTTGTTATGCGAACCACAATGAGCCGGCACTGGGCGAAGACCTCGTCTGCGTGCTGGAACATAACGGTATCCCGGTCACGATAGCGCAAAAAGAATATTGCTGTGGTATGCCAAAACTGGAACTGGGAGACCTGGCCTCGGTTCAAAAAGCGAAAGAGCAGAACATTCCCCAATTGGCTCAACTCGTAGACGAGGGGTGGGATCTCATGGCGCTGGTGCCTTCGTGTGTCTTGATGTTCAAGCAGGAACTGCCGCTGCTTTTTCCAGACGATGAGGGTGTTCGAAAAGTCGCAAATGCATTTTTCGATCCTTTTGAATACCTGATGCTGCGCTATGCACAAGGTCTTATGAACACTGAGTTCCGCCAGAGTCTGGGCCGAGTCGTTTACCACGCCTCGTGTCACCAACGGGTGCAAAATATTGGACCCAAGACCCGGGATGTGTTGAGTCTTGTGCCGGACACTGCGGTGACCATGATTGAGCGTTGCTCCGGGCATGACGGCACCTACGGTGTTAAGTCCGAGACTTTTGATAAGGCAATGAAAATTGCTCGACCCGTTATCAAAGGAATACAAAAAATCAGCCCCGATCATTACGGCAGCGACTGCCCGATTGCCGGCCATCATCTGGCGAATGGCATCGGCGATGGCAGCACCCCCGAGCATCCTGTAAGCCTGCTACGCCAAGCATATGGAATCTAGAATTTTTTGGCCTAAAAATATATGAAAAAGCTGACCCGTGAAGATTTGTTCTCGCTTGAAACATACTCGATTGAGCGTGAAGATTTTCGTGCTCGTGTATTGGCCCACAAAGCCAACAGACGTGTCGCGATCGGCCCAAACGCCATGCTGTATTTTGAGGATGCTCTGACGATGCAATACCAGGTGCAAGAAATGCTCCGCATAGAGCGCATCTTCGAGGCCCCACAGATCCAGGAAGAACTAGATTCCTACAACCCCCTGATTCCCGATGGCAGTAATCTCAAAGCGACATTCACGCTTGAGTATTCTGATGTAGACGAACGGCGCCAGGCGTTGGCACGTCTGATAGGTATTGAACGTGCGCTATGGCTACAGGCTAACGGCGAAGACCGGATTCGACCGGTTGCTAACGAAGACCTGGAGCGGGAAACCGCCGACAAGACCTCGGCTGTGCATTTTGTTCGTTTCGAATTGACACCAGCCGTAGTTCAGTCAATTAAAGGGGGCAACGATCTCTCGTTTGGGATAGACCATCCTCAGTACACTTACGACGTTACCATCGCACCGAAGATTCGTAGTTCGCTACTTGGCGATCTTAAATAGTAGGCAAGGCGGGGAAACGGCCTGCACTACCCAGTCGCACCAGTCAGCCTATTACCTAAGGCGGCCATAAAAAGTCCTTCTTACCGACTCAGATAGCGAAACCTCCGGTTGTGTGTTGTACGCCAGCACTGCCAGGATACGCGTAGGACCGCCCACCACTGGCGTTACTCGGTGCATTGAGTTTCGTCCACGAAATAACACCAGCGCTGCTGCGTCTATGGCAAGGGTTTTTGAGGGGGTCTCGCCGTTCAAAACCTGCTCCGTCAGTTCGTAGTTCATTTCGCCGTTGTCGGCATTGCGCACATCCTTGACATACTCAAATGCGCCGCCGCGCTCTGGCCTTTGGATCATTAGTGTGATCGCCAATGAGGAGTTATCGAAATACCAGCCGAGTTCCTGCTCCTCGTCAGCATAGTGCAGGCTAATCGATGACAGCGGATCAGCGTATTCATAGACACCTGCAATATCGAGTACGGCGCATAGGAAATCCTGGAACGCGGCCGCATGGTAGAGGGCGCGCAGCGCCGAGTCTTTTGGAATCTGATCGTCGCTGATACAGCCTTTGGATGAGATGACTTATCCGGATTCGCGGATTCGCGGATGCGCCATTGGCAATTCCGAGTCACCGAGCTTAAGGTAGATGTTGCGGCTGTCTAAGGTGAAATAGGCAAGATGTTGGCGCTCAAGGCCCGCGTCCCGGATGGCGTCGATTGCACTATCCACCAGGAAGCTCTCCAGTGTTAGGGCCCCGTTGCGGTCCAGTTCAGCCTTGCATTGGGCCGAAAGCCCAGGTCCGCCAGGGGATAGCGCTTGCGATCCACAACCCCACAAAACGTTTCAGTGGTGTCGACCATGGTCTTTGCCTCGAGGCCGACTGTTTAAGCCGCACGGGCCATTGCTCGACAGCCTCCGCCGACGGATCAGACATCGATACTCGGAAGGTTGAGCTTGTGGTCCCGGGCGCAAGCGATGGCATCGTCATAACCTGCGTCGGCATGGCGCATCACTCCTGTCGCGGGATCATTCCATAATACGCGAGCCAGTTTCTGGTCGGCCGATGGTGACCCATCAGCAACAATAACCAGGCCCGCATGCTGTGAGTAACCGATACCGACTCCACCGCCATGATGAAAAGAGACCCAGGTCGCACCCGATGCCGTGTTAAGCAGTGCGTTCAAAATCGGCCAGTCGGAAACTGCATCCGACCCATCTTTCATCTGCTCTGTTTCCCGGTTGGGGCTCGCGACCGAGCCGCTGTCGAGATGATCCCGGCCTATGACGATCGGCGCACTCAGTTCGCCACTGGCCACCATCTGGTTAAAAGCCCGGCCGATCCGATCTCGATCTCCCAGTCCGAGCCAGCAGATACGGCTGGGCATACCCTGGAACGCAATCCGGTTTCGCGCCATGTCCAGCCATTGGTGCAGTTGTGCATTATCTGGAATCAGCTCCTTGACTTTTTCATCTGTGCGGAAGATATCCTCCGGATCGCCCGACAGTGCTGCCCAGCGAAACGGCCCTATACCTCGACAGAACAACGGGCGCACATATGCGGGGACAAAACCGGGGTAGTCGAAGGCGTTAACAACACCGTTTTCCTGAGCCATCTGGCGAATATTGTTGCCGTAGTCGACAACCGGAATGCCTCGATTCCAGAAATCGAGCATCGCCCGAACCTGGATCGCCATTGAATCCTTTGCCGCTGCCGCCACACCCTTGGGATCACTCCGGCGCCGTTCAGTCCATTCGGCCATCGACCAGCCGGACGGCAGATAGCCGTTTTGCGGATCGTGGGCCGAGGTCTGATCGGTCACGGCGTCTGGCTGGTATCTTGGATCAGTCTGGGAGCGTGCCGCCAGGTCCGGGAAAACATCTGCTGCATTGCCTAGAAGTCCGACCGAAATCGCGCGCCCCTCGCTGTGGGCGTTTTCGACAAGGTTTAGAGCATCGTCGATGTTGTCAGCCCAGGCGTCCAGGTAGCGGGTTTTCAGTCGAGATTCAATAGATTGTCTATTGCATTCCACCGCGATCATGGAAAACCCGTTCATCGTCGCGGCCAGAGGTTGTGCACCGCCCATACCCCCGAGCCCTGCCGTTAGAATCCAGCGGCCCTTTGATGAGCCACTGAAGTGCTGGCGCGTCATCTCCGCAAAGGTTTCGTAGGTTCCCTGGACAATACCCTGCGAGCCAATGTAAATCCAGGAACCGGCTGTCATCTGCCCGTACATCATCAAACCACGCTGATCGAGCTCGGTGAAGTGCTCCAGCGTGGCCCAGTGCGGCACCAGGTTGGAGTTGGCTATCAGAACCCGAGGGGCCTGCTCATGGGTCTTGAAAATGCCGACCGGTTTTCCGGATTGCACCAGCAAGGTCTGATCTGTCTCGAGTTTCTTGAGCGACGTAATGATCCGGTCGAAACTGTCCCAGTCGCGGGCCGCCCGGCCTACACCGCCATAGACCACAAGCTCAGCCGGATTTTCTGCCACCTCTGGATCAAGGTTGTTCATCAGCATCCGCATAGGCGCCTCAGTACTCCAGTGTTTGCACTGTAGTTCTGTGCCGGTCGGTGCCTTGATGTATCTTTCTGGCGCGTATCGGTTCAGTGTCATATAACTATCGGGTTCTGTAAGGTTGAAATAACGGCTGCTGTACAGCCGGTTTGGCAAGTCTCGCGTTCAACTGCCATATTGGGCGACTACCTTGCCGACGTTTTCTGCCACTTGCTGCAGATGGTAACGCTCAAAATTCTCCCAGGTGACAAGACTCCTGGAATCCCCAACCCGGTCGAGAAAGAGCAAGCCATCAAGGTGATCTACTTCATGTTGGTATGTTGCCGCGGTCATTCCTTTTACCCGGGTTTGTATCGGGGCGCCGTTTCTATCCATTGCGTTTACGTCTATTACCGAGTGGCGGTGAACCATGCCGCGCAGATTGGGTACGCTAAGGCAGCCTTCGTAATTTTCAAACATGTCCTCGCCCACCGGAATGAGCACCGGGTTTACCAATATAGTCAGCGGAATATTGGGACGGTAGGGATAGCGTGGGTTGTCGCGTACCTCGATGGCGCAAATACGAAGCGATTGATGGACCTGGTTGGCCGCGAGCCCGGCACCTTTGGCTGCGCGCATGGTCGCGATTAGATCATCAATGAACTGCTGCATCTCGGGGTCTGCCAGCATTTGGGGGGTTAGTTCGGCGGTGGGTTCCCGAAGAACAGGATCTCCAATTTGCGCGATATTTAAAAGTCGGTTCATGAGTAAGGACCGGTTAGGGTGTGGTCAGTACAAAATGGTGTCAAGTGGCTGGGCGGGAAGCAACTCGGCGAGCGTGCCTTGGTGAATCAAAGAGGTTGCCAGTTCGATATCACAAGACATGATACGGTCTTCGGTCCATTCCGGAACATGATCACGTAATGATTTAATTGCATTTTCGATAGTATTTGATGATTTAAGGGGTCGACGTAGAGAAATGCCCTGGGCCGCTGCTAGAAATTCGATTGCAAGGATGTGCCTGGTGTTCTCATTCATCGCGTGTAATCGCCTCGCAGCGAAAGTCGCCATGCTGACATGATCCTCCTGATTAGCCGAGGTGGGCAGGCTGTCAACACTGGCAGGGTGTGCCAGGCTTTTGTTTTCGGAAGTCAGTGCCGCCGCTGTTACGTGGGCAACCATGAATCCGGATTCCAAGCCGGCTCTTGAGGTAAGAAAAGGCGGCAGCTCACTGATACTTGAATCGATCAACATGGCGACACGCCGCTCGGACAGAGCACCGGTCTCGGCGATCGCCAGCGCCATATTGTCAGCCGCCATGGCGACCGGCTCGGCATGAAAGTTACCGCCAGAGAGAACTTCACCGGTGTCTGGGCACAGCAGGGGATTGTCGGACACGGCGTTGGCCTCACGCAGGAGGATGTCCGCGACGTGGCCGAGCTGGTCTAGGCAGGCGCCGAGTATCTGTGGCTGACAGCGAAGACAGTAGGGATCCTGCACCCGGTCACAGTCAGCGTGCGAGTGGTTGAGTTCGCTGTCCTTTAGTAAGGTGCGGTAAAGACGGGCTATCAGTATCTGCCCTGTTTGCCGGCGGATGTCGTGAATACGCTCGTCAAAGGGGACATAACTGCCCAGAGCCGCATCGACGGAAATGGCACCGGTGACGACAGCACTGGCAAGGTTCTGTTCTGCACTGAACAGCGCGTCGATGGCCAGCGCGGTGGAGATCTGGGTACCGTTCAGCAGAGCCAGCCCTTCCTTGGCTTCAAGTGTGAGCGCATCCAGCCCTACAGCTTGCAGGGCCTTGGCTGCCGGCATCGTGCTGCCGTTCCAGAAGACTTCACCTTCTCCAATCAGCGGAAGGCTCATATGGGCCAGCGGCGCAAGATCACCGGATGCCCCGACTGATCCTTTTTCTGGCACCACCGGTAGTATGTCCTGAGAAACCATCTCGATAAGCCGTTCGACTATCTGAGGTCTGACACCGGAGTACCCCTGAGCCAGGCTCATCGTCTTGAGTATCAGCGCCAGACGAACCGTTTGCGGTGCCAGCGAATTGCCAACGCCAGCGGCGTGAGATCGCACAAGGTTGCGTTGCAGTGTAGATAGATCTGCCGCGTCGATCCGCGTTCGGGCCATTTTGCCAAACCCGGTATTAATGCCGTAGGCGGGCGCTGCTTGCTGAAGTACCGCCTGGAGTATGGCGTGGCTCTTTCGTACTTGCTCCCAGGCAGTATTGGGTATATCGATCATGCAGGGGTTTGCCCCCAGGTTCCTCAGATTATCAAGGGTGAGCTTGGCTGGAATGAGTTTTATTGGTTGCACCAGGTTCTCCTGAGGACTGCCAGCATCGGTTAGGCGTTGTTCAGCATTGCGATGACCTGTCGAAACGGACCACTGGCGCTTTCGCGAAGCGGGTGGACGCCATCGCGCACAACATGTCGTCCCCCGACGATGACGTTGCGCACAGCATTGTTTGGCCCTGAAAAAATCCAGCTGTCGAGAATCTGATCCGGTGTACGCGACGCAAATTCGCTGTGCTCATGGTCAATTTCAACGAGATCGCCTCGAGCCCCCGAAACCAGCCCCGAAGACTTTTCTCCAAGAGCCCGGGCGCCGCCGGAAATAGCGGTTGTGATCAACGCACGACCGTTACTGCCGGCATCATCTGGAATCATCACTGTTCGCCTTTGCAGGCTGAGTCTCTGAACGTACTCTAGCAGTCTTAGTTCTTCTGCTGGGGAAGTACATATCTGGCTATCAGAGCCCACACCGAGGCGGCCACCGTCTCTTAGAAACTGAGCTGCAGGAAAAATACCATCGCCCAGGTTCGCTTCTGTTGTCGGACACAGGCCAACAGTTGCGCCGCTTTTGACAATACAGTCCAGTTCACCGGAGTCGACATGTGTGGCATGTATCAGACACCACTGGTCAGTTACATCACATTGATCGTATAGCCACGCCACCGGTCGAACCCCATTCAGCGCCAGGCACTCGGCTACTTCGCGGGCCTGTTCGGCAACATGGATATGTACAGGCGCGTTCTTGATAAGGCTGCCCGCATCTTCAAGGGTCGCCGACAGGACGTCTGGGGCGACGGCGCGCAGCGAGTGCGCTGCGAAACCGACAGACCGGTCGGGGTTGCCCACGCACAGTGAGTCGCAGGCCTGTAGCAGTTTAAGATAACTCTCGGGCGAGTTGGCAAAGCGGCGTTGCGGATCTTGTCCCGGCTCGTTGTTAAAACCACCTCGGCAGTAAAGAACAGGGAGCAGCGTAATAGCGATGCCGACCTCGGATGCGGCTTCGAGAAGTCTGGCAGATAGCTCGCTGCAATCGCGGTACGGGTCGCCACCAGGCTGATGGTGCAGATAGTGGAACTCGGCTACTGAGGTATATCCGCTTTGCAGCATGCCGGTATAAAGATAACGCGCGACAGCTTGCAGTTGGTCCGGGTCCAGCTGCGCGTTGGCACGGTACATAAGGTCACGCCAGCCCCAGAAGTCATCCTGCCCGGCAATCCTGTGCTCGGTCAGTCCCGCAATCGCTTTTTGATGGGCGTGGGAGTGCAGATTGGGTAATCCCGCGATGACGATGCCATTTAAGGAAAGATCGGTGGCGCCAGCATTATTGTTCGTGATAGCTGCTATCCGGCCGGTTTGGTCAAGCTCAATAACGCAGTTATTCTCCCAGCCTGATGGGGTCAGTGCTTTTGCACAGCGGATGCTGGTCAATCGGGGACCGGGCGAAGTCATGAGTTTTCTCGTTGATTATCTACGCGACTACGTTCCGACATGATCCCTCCCGGTCCGGGTCGGTAACCCATCTGCAATGGCACCTAGAACTGGCGAACCAATCACACCTGTATGCCCAGGGTATCTGTTGCCTGATGCCATGTATGATTCACAATTAACCGGGCTAAGGTAACAAATGGCGAAAGAATAATTGACGATGGTTAACCATACCATTATACCTAGGGCCACAAGCCAGCATAAATGCAGGAATAGATCTATCATGACCAGTAAAGAAACGGCGCTCTTGTCGGATCACGCCATAGACAGTTTCCAAAAAGATGGGGTGGTACTGTTGACAGACCTGTTCAAACCCTGGGTAGAAGGGGTGCAGACGGCTATCGAAGAGAACAAAGCGAGTCCGAGTTGGCGTGAGCGAACCTATCGTCCGGACCAAGGAGAAGGTGCAGAGTTTTTTCAGGACTATTGCGTCTGGTCAAATTTCAGGGGCTACCGCGCCCTGGTTGTTGAATCACCGATGGCCGAGGTTGCCGCAAAACTGATGCGCTCAAAAACCGCCCGGGTTTTTCATGATCATATACTGGTAAAAGAGCCAGGTAATTCAGTGACAACTCCCTGGCATCATGATCAGCCCTACTATATTGTTGATGGAGAGCAGTCTGTGAGTTTCTGGGTGCCCGTCGATCCGGTGCCTCGGGAGCGTAGCGTCGAATATGTTGCCACCTCCCACAAATGGGGTAAGGAATTCAGGCCAACGCGTTTTGATGGCACCGATCTGTACTCTGAAGATGCTTCCGAAACGATGCCGGACATTGAAAAGAATCGGGAAGAGTTCGACATCCGTGGTTGGGACATGCAACCGGGTGATGCAATAGCCTTTAACTTCAGAACCCTGCATGGCGCCCCGGCCAACGCGTCCAATGATCGTCGCCGGGCCATATCGATTCGCTGGGTGGGGGACGATGCGCGATTCGTAGTCCGCCCAGGAAAAACGTCACCTTTTTTCCCAGAACTGGAGTATGAAGATGGGCAACCTTTTGCTGGTGATCAGTTTCCGTTGTTGTACCCGCGAGGGCAAAGCCACGAATGAGAGCGCGAGACTGCTGAGTGTATTTAGGTAAGTGAAGCGAATGGAAAATATCACGCCACATTACCTTAATGCTCGCGATGTCCAGACACTGGATATGACCACGCAGGAGATTATCAAGGCGCAGGAGGATTCTCTTGCAGCGCAGGGCCGTGGCGAGAGCGTTATTGAGCCAAGAATGCACCTGCGGCCGGATCCCGCGTTTCGCGGACACTTTAATGTGCTGAGGGGGTATATCGCCCCTATTGGCATTGCGGGGATCAAGGTCGTTGGTGACTTTATTGATAACTACAAGTTGGGTTACCCCTCAGAATTTGGAATGTTGACTTTGATGGACCTTGCGAACCCCCAGTGAAGAAGGCATCAGTGAGGCTTTGGGAAAATGCGCGGATAGCCTCCATGGCAGATGCACCGCCGGGGGCTGATGTCGTCAATGATGGCGCATTGCTGACTCACGAAGACAGAATAATCGCAGTAGGCAGCGCAGAAGAGGTTCTCGCGCACCCGTCTGTGACGAATGCCAGCATGCTGGATCGTATCGATTGTAAGAATCAACTGCTGTTACCCGGTTTCATCGATTGCCATACGCATCTGGTATATGCGGGCGACCGTTCGCACGAGTTTGAGCAGCGTCTCGAAGGTGTGAGTTATGAGGAGATTGCCAGGCTGGGTGGCGGGATACGCTCAACGGTAACAGACACCCGTCACAGTGCACAGGAAGATCTGGTAAAGCTGGCAGTAAGTCGTGCAAAGCGCATGTGCTCGGAAGGGGTAACGACTATTGAAGTTAAAGGAGGCTATGGGCTCACTTTGGAGTGTGAGCAGAAGATGTTACGTGTGGCCCGCTCTTTAGAGACCGTTTTGCCTGTCTCGGTTCACACCACTTTTCTGGGAGCGCACGCAGTACCCGAAGAATTTTCAGGACGCAGCGATGGCTACATTGATCTGGTGTGTTCTGTTATGTTGCCGGAAATCGCAAAAGAAGGTCTTGCAGACAGTGTCGATGCATTTTGTGAAAACATCGCATTTAGCGAGCCCCAGGTTCGCAGGGTCTTTGAAAAGGCACATGCTCTTGGATTGCCGGTACGTCTACATGCGGACCAGTTAAGCAATAGTCAAGGCGCCAGGTTGGCTGCAGAATTCAGTGCGCTCTCTGCAGACCACCTGGAATACACCGATGAAGCAGGGGTACGAGCCCTGAAGCAGGCCGGTACGGTAGCCGTACTGTTGCCCGGGGCGTTTTATTTTCTTAAAGAACAACAACGCCCGCCAGTGAATCTTTTTCGAAAGCATCAGGTTCCAATGGCATTGGCGAGCGACTGCAACCCGGGCAGTTCACCGGTGGAGTCACTGTTACTGATTTTGAATATGGGATGTGTTCTGTTTGGCCTGACGCCCCGCGAAGCGGTAGCCGGGATCACGGTGCATGCAGCAAAGGCCCTGGGTTATGCGGACCGTGGCGTTTTGGCTTCGGGAAAGCGTGCTGATTTTTCCGTATTTGAGGTTGAATCCCTCGCACAACTTTGTTATCCGGTAGGCA
>JAPKAJ010000037.1 GCA_028825345.1 Arenicellales bacterium
ATTGATTTTGCGTCAGAAAGGATCCAACCCCTTTTTTGATGATCCCTGGTTCTGTTGTGCTCAGGGGAGAAGCTCGTTCACTGGTGACGCGCTCACGCTACGAACGATAGTCATAGTTCTCATCGAACCGGTTCATGAGATAGGTCCCATAGTGAATCGATTGTTTATTTTCAATTGACTTATTCAGTGAGCCCAAGGGTTGTACCGTCGTATCAAAACTCGGATCAAAAAAGAAAGCTACTGAGTATCTTTCACTGTTGCTAAGCACCACCCGGTGTGGGGTTGAAGGCCACCGTCCACCAGACGCCAGTGACAACATGTCGGCAACATTTAGCACGAATGTGCCCGGGATGGGCTTCACCGCCAGCCAGCCTTTATCAGGGCTGTAAACCTCCAGGCCACCATTCATATCCTGAGCGACCAGAGTAAGAAAGCCATGATCGGTGTGAGGAGCTGACCCGTAAGTTCCGGCGGGTGTGTTGTTTTCGTAGATGGGGTATCGGAGCAACCTTAGAAAAACGGTTGGATCAAGAAAGAATTCATTAAAAGTTTCAAACCTAAACCCCAGCGCAACCGCCAGTCTCTGCACCAATTGTCGGGCCAGACATTCCATCGAACTGTAATAAGATTCGAGATCAACTCTAAATTTTGACGGCAAAGAATCAGGCCACTGATTTGGTCCAAAGATAGCGGTGCCCCAGTTGGGGTGATCGGGATCTACTTGCTGCATCGCAATGAATGATTCAGACCTGTTTGGCCGCGTAGGTGTTTCGACTGAAGAACTTAGCGTTGTGTTAGTGCCCAGGCCGATATACCCACGGTGAGTTGGGTTGATACTGATTGCTGTTTTATCCCCCTCAGGAAGAGCGTGAAATTGGCGGTTCGCATCGAATATGTTTTGTATATCTCTCTCAGGTACACCATGCCCCGTGATATAACAAAAGCCATCCCTTCGGAGCGCAGTGCCAAGCTTTCGAGCGACATAAGGATCCTCAATAGGAGAAGCTCCTGAGCCCAGATCAATCATTGGAATATTAGTATTCAAACCGGATGCCGGACCAGGTTGGAAAACCCCGGAGGTGAACTGTGGTTAGGACTACCTCAACTAAAGCTAGCAGCGCACACCGGACCAGGCTATCTCGCCCCCTGGGCGCTGGTCTGGGGTGAAAACAGTGGCAATACCGGTGCCGTTGATCGCTGCCTGCAGATACACCAAGTACGTGTCGAAGGTGGCGCTCCGGCCAGCCAAGGGTGCGCCAAGAATCTTTCCACGAACAGATGGCCTCAATCATCAAAGGTAGGTATGGCGTTAAACGAGGGCTTCATAGATGGTTCGCATAATGAAACTTGAAATTCCTAAAAGGACCAGTTTACATGTTTGAGGGATTCTTCAATAATTCATTGGAATCATCCTTTTGTTGGGCATAGATATGGCTCTAAAAGTGTTGGCGCTTGGCGGAGATGGGATTGGACCCGAGGTTGTCGATGCCGCATTGCAGGTATTGGAAGTTGCGTCGAAATCTATTGGATTACCGCTCGATATTAGTGAAGACGTCTTGGGTTGGACGGCATGGGAACGTTACGGGACGGTGATTCGACCTACGACCTTGAGCAAAGCGCATGCTTCTGATGCGCTACTGGTTGGCGCGGTCGGTGATCCGAAATGGGATCACATCGTTATCGAAGGTGGACCTGAAGATCAGGATGGTCTGATGAAGCTCCGTCATGAGCTACAGGTTTTTGCCTGCTTGAGATGGGCGCGCGCCCATGCCGCCTTGCTCGAACGTACTTCGTTTAAACCGGAAGTCATCATTAACACAGATCTTATTGTCATACGCGAGCTTTGCGGTGGCGCAATGTTTTCGCCAACTCGGGGGATCGATGAGAGCGGCGAAAGCCGTCGCGCGTATGATCTGAACGAATACACTGAGGCAGAGATCGAGCGTTTCGCACGGGTTGGCTTCGAGGTCGCGCGCCGACGCCGCAAACGGGTATTGTCGGTCGACAAGTCTAATGTGTTCATAGCTGGCAAGTTGTGGCGTGAGGTGGTCGATCGTATTGGGAAGCACGAGTTCCCCGATATTGAGTTGACGCATTTTTTTACAGACAACGCGGCTTACCAATTGTCTTGTCGGCCAGCCGATTTTGATGTGATTCTCGCCGACAACCTGTTTGGCGATATTCTTTCTGACCAGTCCGCCGCCGTGTCGGGCTCACTTGGTATGTTGCCATCGGCGTGCTTTTCGCATCTACAAGAAGGCGGACGCTCGGAAAGACCTGCCATCTATGAGCCTGTTCATGGTAGTGCGCCAGACATCGCTGGCCAAGGCATTGCCAATCCATGTGGAACAATCCTGTCGGTCGCAATGCTGTTTGAGTACAGCGCGGGCGAAATCGACTGCGCTAGGAGGATCGAAGGGGCGGTCGACGCCGCCTTAAATTCAGGGTTTGCCACCCCCGATATCGGTGGTGACCACACGACCCAGCAGATCACCGATGAAGTCATCCGACAGTTTAGCCGCCTATAATTTATGTATTGGAGACTCAACTATGGAATTCGATTACATAGTGGCAGGTGGGGGCTCCGCTGGGTGTGCCCTGGCAGCCAGGTTAGCGGAAGATCCGTCACTCAAGGTGTGTCTTGCAGAGGCGGGTGGCAAAGGTCGGAACCTCTTCATTCGAATGCCTGCTGGCAACGGGTTCGTTTTCGGTAATCCCAGGCTTGACTGGGGATTTGAATCTGTACCTCAGGCATCACTGAATGGGCGACGCATATATTTTCCACGCGGCAAAGCACTGGGTGGGTCCTCGATCATGAATGGCCTTATTTATATGCGGGGTGTGCCAGAGGATTATGACGCTTGGAGAGACAGCGGCCTTGACGGTTGGGGATTCTCAGATCTGTTTCCGTACTTTCGACGCTCGCAAGGTGCGCGCAATCGTCAAGAACCTTGGCATGGTATTGATGGGCCCCTTAAGACTGAGTTATCGGCTAATTTTGGCACGTTAGAAAAAGCGTTCATGGAGGCCGCTATCGTTGCCGGTCATAAACCATTAGATGACCTGAATGGGCCAGTTCGCACTGGTATTGCCCGCACTGATAGCACTGTTCGCTGTGGAGTTCGTCAATCTTCAGCGATTGCCTACCTCGCTGACCCACCGAAAAATCTGACGATTCTTACGGGCAGGCAGGTCGCACGGCTGAGTTTAGAGGGAAGTCGCGCAGTCGGTATTGAGACTATCGATGGTGAGCAGATTTATGCCCGTGGTGAAGTTATTGTCTGTCAAGGCGCTTTTGGTACACCCCATATGTTGATGCTCTCTGGTATCGGTCCTGCGGACCAACTGGCGGCACACGGCATCAAGGTGATGGCGGACCTTCCTGGTGTGGGCGCAAATCTAGCTGACCATGTGGATGTTTCCATGCAGTATGGATCTGATCGAATGGATCTCAGCCTGGCCCGCCATCAGCGGCTAGACAAAGCCGCCTGGTTGATGAGTCAGTGGTTATTGAGCGGTAAGGGACCGGGCAGTGGAGCATTTTTCTCGACGGTGCTGTTTCACGCGTTGGAAAATCCCGCCTTGCCTGAGTTCGAGGTATTTATGACGCCGATGATTTTCGATGAAAACCTTACCAGCGGCGCAGAGCAAAAGACGCCGTTGCTGCAGTACCTCGGTCGCAAACTGTTGGTCCGTGGGCGAAAGGTTGCACAGCCCGGTGTTCAGATTGATATCAATCTGGAACGGCCACGATCACTGGGCAGTGTGTGCCTGGCAAGCGCTAGCCCTTATGATCCGCCGCTTATCGATCCTAATTATTTCTCTGATCCACAAGATCTAGACCAGATGGTGCATGGTGTAAATGCAATGCGCGAGATTATGGCGGTTCCTGGGATATCGCAATATTTAACAGGGGAGGTTGGAGCTTGGAAGGGTGCGGTCAGTGATAGGCAGATCAAAGAGGCGATCCGGGCAACAGCCTATACCGGGCATCACCCCTGCTCAACAGCTCGGATGGGCGCTGCCAACGATCCCACTGCAGTTCTGGATGGGCAGTTACGTGTGAGAGGTATGGAAAATCTTCGCGTTTGCGATGCATCTGCGATGCCCACTCAGGTTACCGGCAATCTGAACGCGACAATAATCGCAATGGCAGAAAAGGCGGCAGACATGATTTTGGGGCGCAACCGACTGCCACCAGAGGATCCAAGGTTATAAACATGGACTCTAAATACCAGGTTCAGCAAGTAAAGACCGACAACAAGGGCTTACAGGTTGATTGGGGTGACGGACATCAAAGCCGCTTTCACGCGATCTGGTTGCGACACCAGTGTGAATGTGAAGTATGTGGCACCTCGCTGAATGCGGTACGTGGCCTCAGGCTGGATCAACTCCCTGATGAGCTCAATATTACATCTCTCAAATTCGATTCCGACCACATTACCCTGAGTTGGTCTGATGACGGCCATCAATCGGCGTATCAGGCGCGTTGGTTGCGTGACCACTGTTATTCTGAGCAAGAAAGGCATAAGCGAAAACATAAGCCTATCTTCTGGGACGGATCTATTGGTGACGACCCACCCATATTCGATCTTCACAAGGTTGAAGGCAATGCGGTTGTCAGGCTCGAGTTGTTAGAAACAGTTTGTGATTATGGTTTTTGTAAAGTGAAAAATGTGCCCGGTACCTCGGCTGAATCAAACAGACTAATTGAAGTTATTGGAACACAACGGCAAACCCATTTTGGCAACTTCGAGCTTTCTGATAAAAGCTCGATCGACAACGTCGATGATCTTCAGCAACTGACAAATAAGGACTCGGTCAATAATGTCGGTGACATAAAGCAGGCTTTACTACCGCATTGCGATGAAACGTATCGAACCTCAACCATCGGAATCACTGTGTTTCAGATGTTGCAGCCAAGCACCGAAGGAGGACATTCGACATTGACGGATGGATTCGAAGCGGCCCGTCGGTTAAAGGCGCAGTTTCCAGAAGATTTTGATTTTCTGACTCGCACCCCAATTCCGGGGCAACGGTATGATCCCAATCACACAGAAGGTGAACTGCCGCGCTGGTATCAGTGCTGGCTGCCGATGATTCAACTGGACGCAGAAAGCGAGGTCTCTGGTGTGCGTATTAACGAGAGGCAAATTGCACCTCTTGATCTGCCATGCGAAAAGATTGAACCATGTTATCGTGCGTTACGTCGATTTCTGAAAATCGTTTATGACCCAGAACTGCTGATCAGCTTTGCATTGCGAAAAGGCGAGGGTTTGATCTTCAATAATCAACGGGTGCTGCATGGCCGCTCTGCATTTAAAGCCGAGCAATCAGGGCGACTGGTACTGACCAACTCGGTAGATTTAGAGGACTTTTATTCCAATTTGCGTGTTTTACGGGCTAAATACAAACCTGAAAAAGCGCTGCAAAGTTATGCACAGGGACTGGTAGCGTAGGAGGGATACTCCAATGAGTTCGGCAATCACATGTGGCGAAGCCACAATCCGGTTACTGGCGAAATACGGTGTCAAGACTATGTTCGGTATTCCAGGAGTACATACACTGGATTTCTGTCGTGGCCTTGATAAGGGTGTTCGGCATATACAGGCGCGCAACGAGCAGGGCGCCGGATTCATGGCTGAAGGTTGGGCGCGGGCGACTGGTGAGCCCGGCGTGGCATTAGTGATATCAGGGCCGGGTGTAACGAATGCGAGTACTGCGATCGCCCAGGCGTATGCAGATAGTCTACCGGTACTGCTGCTATCCGCCGAGCCCGCAAGTTACACCATTGGCAAGGGTTGGGGTGTACTGCACGAGGTCACCGAACAGAAAAAAGTGACTGAGCCGTTGACTGCATTTAGCGCTACCGCCCATCGTGCGCAAGACGTTCCGGAACTGCTGGCCCGCGCTTTCACAGTTTTTGTTAGCCAAAGGCCTAGGCCGGTGCATATCTCGATCCCTATTGATGTGCAGTCTGAAATAGTCGACGACGAATGGCAGCCAGTCATACCGCCCAAGCCGCCATCGGCCAGTGTAGATCAGGTCAATATAGTCACCAAGCTGTTAAAAGGTGCCAGATCTCCTATGATCATGGTTGGCGGTGGAGCCTGGCAGGCAGGTAACGAGCTTACTGCGATTGCCGAGCAAACAGGGGCGATCGTGATCGCTTCGACTGCTGGCAAGGGCATCGTCGCTGATAACCATCCACTGTCGCTGTCGGCATCAACCGTACGCCCGGAAGTTTTACAGTTATTGCCTGAGGCGGACGTCATTCTCGCAGTAGGTACCGAGCTTTCGGAAACTGACAGTTTTGTTGAACGCATGAACTTTACAGGAAAGCTGATCCGCGTTGACATCGATCCCACCAAGATCAACGATTTTTACCCTGCCGATATTGGTATCGTCGCCGATGCAAAATCGGTGATGGAACAAGTGCACGCCGCTCTTGGCAGTCATAACAGCGACAGACGTGAGATCGCAGAGAATAGAGTGCATGAGGTTCACGCCGAGATCAAGGCTGGCCTGACCCCCTCAGAACGACAGCATGTAGCAGTGCTCGAGGCACTCGCCATGGTTGCGCCCGACGATCTAATCTGGGCGGGCGACGCCTGCCAGCTCGTATACACGGGTGCCTTTGCTATTCCGATGCATGGGCCACGTCGTTGGTTTTACCCGGCTGGCTATTGTGCATTAGGCAATGCACTGCCTAATGCGATTGGCGCAAAACTAGCCCGGCCGGATAGCCCTGTTGCTGTTCTTGCTGGTGATGGCGGATTTATGTTCACCATGCCAGAGCTGGTCACAGCGGCTGAACTAGGGCTGGCGTTACCAGTGATAATCTGGGAGAACGGGGGATTAAAGCAGATTCAGGATGATATGGATGGCCGTCAAATCGCCCGGGTCGGGGTAGAGGGTGTCAACCCGGATTTTGTGATGCTTGCGAAGGCCTGTCATTGCCATGGTGTAGATACCCATAGTCTTCAAGAGATGCAGGACGTTTTTCAGGCAGCGTTTAAAGCAGATCGACCGACTGTTATTGTAGTCCACGAACAAAGGGGTTAGTCCCGATGCGAACATTTCAATATTTTGTTGACAATACTTGGCGTGAGCCTGCGTCTGGACAATATTTCGATAGCGAAAACCCGGCTGACGGGAAGGTCTGGGCGCGGGTTCCAGATTGCAACGCAGAGGATATCGATCATGCTGTTAGCGCCGCCAGGTCTGCTTACTATGATGGTCCCTGGGGAAAAATGCACCCGGCTGAGCGCGGCCGCATGATGCGGCGTATCGGCGACACCATATCACGACATGCTGATCGACTGGGCGAGATAGAAACCCGCGACAATGGCAAGCTGCCAAAAAATATCACACCCTCGCTTAAAGCGGATGCGTGGCAGGTAGACAGCTTTCACTACTATGCAGGTATGTGCGATAAATTCGAAGGCAGGCTTATTCCTGCCGAAGTTCCTGATATGCACAATTATCTTAAATGGGAACCCTTCGGTGTGGTGGCGCAGATCCTGCCTTGGAACTCGCCGCTAGGCACGTTGATCTGGAAACTCGCGCCTTGCCTTGCAGCAGGAAATACCGTAGTCCTGAAACCGTCAGAACAGTCAAGCTGTTCGACGCTCGATCTGATGGAAGTACTTCTTGAGGCCGATTTGCCACCGGGTGTACTGAATGTGGTCACCGGTTTTGGTGACACCACGGGAGCACCATTGATCGATCACCCCGACGTTCGAATGGCGTCGTTCACCGGTGGCACCGCAGGAGGGCGGGCTGCCGCCAGCGTAGCAGCGCGGCAGGTCAAACCCATCATCATGGAGCTGGGGGGCAAGTCACCCCAGATCGTGCTAGCAGATGCCGATCTGGAGCTGGCTGTGAACGGAGTCGCCACGGGAATCTTTCCCGCCGCTGGACAAAGCTGTATTTCGGGCTCGCGCTTGCTGCTCCATAAATCTATCGCGGACGAATTCACCCAAAGACTGATCGACGTCGCCAGCAAGGCGAGGGTGGGAGATCCGCTAGATCCTGCCACTCAGATTGGCCCCATTGCCAATCGACGGCACTATGAAGCCGTGCTGGCATCGATCGCTGCAGCCGAAAAGGCCGGGCACAAATTATTACTGGATGGCCGTAGTGCGTGCCAGGACAGGGGCTATTACATCGGTCCCACCATATTTGGGGATGTACCCAATAACGCGGATCTAGCGCAACACGAAGTCTTTGGGCCTGTGGTCTCGACGGAGCAGTGGGAAGACGAAGAAGAAGTGATTCGTATCGCCAACGACACCGTTTATGGCCTTGCCGCTGGCATCTGGTCGCGCGATATCACCCGGGCTATGCGCCTGGCTGACCGGGTCGAAGCTGGAACCGTCTACATTAACAATTACTTTAACGCTGCGACCCAGTCCCCGGTCGGGGGTTTTAAGCAGTCTGGCTATGGTCGGGAAAACGGTTTTGAAGGTATGCGTTGCTTTATGCAGACCAAGTCGGTCTGGCTGGCAACCCATCCCAGTCAACCGGACCCGTTTCCGGCATAGGGGCGATCATGCCCTTTGCAGTGCGCTCCAAACTGACTTTGCGCGGCGACCGTGTGAATGTCGAAGCAGGCCATGCAGTTGATATTGTTTCCGACATTTTCGTGCAGATTGGTTGTAGTGAGGACACCGCAGGTCGAGTTGCCGAGCACCTGGCCGACACCAGTCTTTGCGGCATGGAAAGCCACGGCGTGATGCGTACATTGCAGTATACGGAGCAATTTCAAAATGGCTATATGACGCCATCTGCTATACCACGCATTTGCAAGACCCTTCGCGGTACCGAGGAGATTAATGGGGGAGGTGGCATCGGCATTCCAGCTATGCATCTTGCCTACCAACACGGTATGGCGATGGCAAGTGAGAGCGGTATGTCTGTATTAGCTATTCGCCATGTCGGGCACACCGGTCGTCACGGTGCTTTTGCTGATACTGCTGCCGAACAGGGGTTTTTGACTATCTGTGTGGGTGGCGGTAATCGGCATAAATGGCGCCAGGTAGCCCCGTATGGCGGGGCGCGCGCGATGTTGCCAACTAATCCCTGGTGCGTTGGCATACCCGGTGGTGAGCATGGGCCGGTGGTGCTCGACTTCGCGACCTCGAAAATCGCGGGTGGGTGGATTTATGCAGCCCGCAGTGCTGGTGCTTTGTTGCCGGAAGATTGCCTGATTGATGCTCATGGAAATCCAACCCGTGATCCTGAGGATTACTTCAACGGAGGGGCGATTTTGCCAGCCGGGGGGCAAAAAGGTTACGGGCTAGCGCTGGTGGGTGAGTTGATCGGCGAAGCTATGCTCGGCCCATCAACCACAGAAGGCAACTGGCTGCTGATTACCATTGATTCCAAAGATTTTCGAGAGTCCTCCGCAGCACAGATTGCGGCCGAAGAGGTACTGAAGGAATTACGTGAGTGTCCACCGGCACCAGGCTTCGAGCGGTTGAGGTGCCAGGTGAGCGAGAGCGCGATTATCGAACTGCATCCAATGGCATTATCTCAATACCAGAATCGACCTGGCAGCAGATCCTTGCACTGCGAGACAGCCTGCAAGGCTAACTAATGTGCTGTCACTTGCCAGCTCGTTTGGGCAGGATTTCAACCTCGAATCTTTGATATTTCCCCGGGCTTATGGCCCCATGAGTTTGGTTTGCGTTAGAATCGCCGGCCGTTTAAAAAACTACCTGGGATCTCGCGATGGGGGAAAGGCAAATTTCGGAAAATGGCTCAATTGCCGAAAGCCATTCGGGTGATGCCCGAAAGTATGACGTCCTGATCCTGGGCGCATCCTATGGATCACTGCTTGCGACCAAAATTCTGTTGTCGGGCCACAATGCCACACTGATCTGTCGAGAAACCACGGCGGCGCTCTTCAATAGTTCAGGTTCGGTTGTTCGGATGCCGATCAAAGCGCGGGACAGTCTTGTCGAGATTCACTCTAACGACTTAGCCGGTAATCTGATTGCGTCTCAGCCCAATGGTGTAGACCCGGGGGCCTATGATCTTGTGGTATTGGCAATGCAGGAACCACAATACAGTGCTTCGGGTGTTCGTGAACTGGTCGGACGGATCGCTGCATCACAGGTTCCAGTGATGGCGATCACCAACATGCCCTTGCTGCCTTATCTGAAACGTATCCCCGGGCTGGATACCGATAATCTGCGGACTTGCTTCCTGGAACCCGGCCTTTGGGACGGTTTTGATCCGGATCTGTTGACTTTGTGCAGCCCCGACCCACAAGCCTTTCGCCCTCCCGAAGAGAAGCCCAATATCTTAGAGGTGCGGCTACCGACCAACTTCAAGGCCGCGCGGTTTGTGTCGCAGGCGCATACCCAGATGTTGCTACAACTTGAGCAGGATATCGAGGCCGCCCGCTTCGATCTCGGTGACGGCGATCTGATTGAAGTTCCGGTCAAGTTGCGTGTTCACGAGTCAATTTTCGTGCCCCTGGCAAAATGGGCAATGCTGATGACGGGTAATTACCGGTGCGTTCAGCAAGATCAGATGCGGCCAATCAAGGATGCGGTGCACAGTAATATCGAGGCTAGCCGTGCTATTTATGACTGGGTGGTAAATCTGTGCATTGGCCTCGGTGGCCAAGCGGCTGATTTTGTGCCTTTCGAAAAATATGCGAAAGCGGCAACCTCGCTCGCCAGCCCATCTTCGGCAGCCCGCGCATTGGCAGATGGAGCGCAGAAAATTGAACGGGTCGACAAGCTGGTTGCATTGATCGCGGCCCAAAAGGGTATGCATCTCGAGGCTATCGATACGGCAGTCGGCATGGTGGATGACTGGTTGACGCGAAACCAGACCGCAAATCAGAAAGAAGAGTAAAGGTCTTCGATAAGGCGGCTGATCGAAAATCAGCCGAGGCTGACAACAGCGTGGGCTTTTATCTTGTCATGTGCATGGGTCGTGCGCATGGGTGAAAACCGTTACTCAATAGGCGTTTACGCCTCACTCCTTACAAAAAATTAATTGCTGCGAAGTCCCAGCCTGGCGCTGCTCGCGAAGTTTCAAAGCGTGGCGCCATGTTCTTTTACGCCGTACCGTGACAATTGTTCGCTGAGGTAGTCGAAGGCGACATCAACCGAATCAGTCATCAGAAACAGCTCCAGATCGCTCCTGTTTATGGTGCCATATTCAATCAGCATCTCGAAATCGACTGCGCGTTTCCAGTAGTCGGTACCGAAAAGGACCAGAGGCAGGTGCTTGCGGATTTTTCCAGTCTGCAGGAGAGTAAGTATTTCAAAAAGCTCGTCCATAGTGCCAAAGCCGCCAGGAAAGAACACCACGGCCTTTGCCATGTAGGCAAACCAAAATTTGCGCATGAAAAAATAATGAAACTCCAGTGACAGTTCACGGGTGATGTGGGGATTGTTCCCTTGTTCGTTTGGCAAGGAGATCCCAAGGCCGATGTTGATCCCGTCGGCGTCCGAGGCACCCCGGTTAGCGGCTTCCATGATGCCCGGACCGCCGCCAGAGCAGACCACAAAACGCCGATGCCCTTCAGGCAGGTTCTTAGACCAGTTGGTGATCCTTTTGGCCAATTCACGGCAATCCTGGTAGTAGCGGGTCATCGCCTTCCAGTGTTTCACCTGGGTATCATCATTGGGCGGTGGTCCAGCTTCGGCGCCAGCAACAGGTTCAGGGGCTCGGGCCGAACCCATGAACACGATAGTGTCTTCGATTTCGTTTCGGCTAAACCGCGCAGCGGGTTCAACAAATTCGGCAACGATGCGCAATAACCGTGCATCCGGGCTATCGAGGAATTTGGTGTTCTTGTACGCTTTCATTTTTAATTTCCTCCCGACGCAGCTTTTTAACTGCCAAGGCAGTGATACCGCCGGCACATGTTAACTTAGGCGATAGAGTGGAGTTCAGGGTTTTAATTTCTGCATATAATGTATACCAGAAGTTGAGCGTACTGGGCGCAGCCCATGTGGCGAGCCGATGCCCAAGTCCTATATCCGGTCAGCCATCGTAGAGTAGGACGCCAGCAGCTTAAGCTGGTTCTGGCCTGGTAAGAGTGGACTTCACTCGGAGTATTGCGAAAGGCGGAGTCGAACCTGATGAAAGCAATTGTTAATGATAGTTTTGGTGGCCCTGACGTCATGCGGGTGGCGTCCGTTCCTGAGCCGACCCCTGGGCCAGGGCAGGTATTGGTAAAAGTAGTCGCCACCAGCGTTAACCGGCCAGACGTGGTCCAGCGCCAGGGAAATTATCCACCTCCGCCGGGAGATTCAAATATCCTGGGGCTGGAAATCGCGGGTACAGTTGCGGCCCTTGGTGACGGTGTAGATCAGTGGCGTTGTGGGGACCGCGTGATGGGCCTGGTGGGTGGTGGAGCCTACGCTGAGTTTTCGGTTGCCTGGCCCGGACATTTAATGAGAATTCCAGAAAGCATGAGCTGGGAGCAGGCTGCTTGCGTAAGCGAGACTTACATTACCGCCCATCTTAATCTCTTTCAATTTCCGGGACTTCTCGATGGGCAGCAAGTGTTGCTTCATGGTGGTGGCGGTGGGGTGAATACGGCAGCTATTCAATTGTGTCGCGCGCTCGCGCCGTCAGTGACAATTCTGGTAACCGCGTCGACAACGAAGGTCCAGCGGGTAAGAGATCTCGGCGTGGATCATGTCATTGATTATCAGCAACAGAGCTTCCAAGAAGAGGTAGCGAAGCTGACGAACGGTCGTGGGGTAGACGTTATTCTCGATCACATCGGTGCGGCATACCTGCATGCGAACCTCAAATCTCTTGCTGTGAATGGCACTTTGATGCTGATTGGCGTGATGGGCGGGGCAAAAAGCGATCTCAACCTTGCGCAACTGATGGTAAAACGACAAAAGATCGCAGGCTCAGTCCTGCGTCCGAGGCCCGTTGACGAAAAGGCAGCCATAATCAGCCGTTTTGCGAGCGAGACACTGGGATTATTTTCGGATGGGAAAATAACCCCCCTGGTACACAAAGTATTCCCCTTGGAGAAGGTTGTCGAGGCTCACAGATTGATGGAATCGTCTGGACACTTCGGAAAAATAGTACTCATTGTCGACAGTCAAGCCTCGCTGTGACCATCCAGATTTTTGCAGGTGCGGCCGCTCGGCGCCTGTGTTGAATCGTCATGTACCTTTTTGAGTATCAGGCCAAGGATCTTATGCGTCAGTGGGGTATCCCGGTGCTGCCCGGGTCTGTTGCAATCACAGAAGTTCAGGCTCGAGAGGTTGCCCAGGAGTTGGGGAGCGGCCCTTGGGCGGTCAAGGCGCAGATTTATGCGGGGGTCGCGCTCAAGGCAGTTTTAATGATGCGCCTCGCTCTGGAGGAATTCGCTTTTCGGACTCACTGGACGATGTTACTTGCGCCGCCGCTTCGATGTTGGGCGCAACCCTGGTCACCCCTCAGACGGGGGCCGCTGGTCAATGCGTCAGCGCGGTATACATTGAACCCCAAGTAAAGACCCAGGGGGAATTGTTTGTTGCACTGCTGGTCGATGGTGGGTCTGGAGAAATTGTCTGCTTGGCAACAACCCGCGGTGGGGAGAACATCGAAGAACAGGTTCGCTATGCCCCTGAAAGTCTCATCAAGACACTGCTGGGATCGGGTTCCGGGATTGCCGAGCAGGTTGGCGTGCGAATAGGTTCGGCACTGGGGCTTGAGCAAG
>JAPKAJ010000264.1 GCA_028825345.1 Arenicellales bacterium
CGGGGTCCAGATTCCATGGTAAACCCCGAGTATCGATGTACTGTTCGCGAGTCGACAGATAGAATCGCTCCCCGGCCGCACTCAGCGCTGATCAGCCCTCTACTGGCCATCCTGATAACTGGACTGGCAATGACCGCGACCGAGGCAGGCACCGTGAGCCAGATTTACCCCCTGATCGAAGATGAGGACGATGTTCTGATCTGTGATGACCTTGACGACGATGGAATACTCGATGCGCTCGATAATTGCGCCGGATACTTCAACCCGGAACAGTCTGACCAGGACCACAACGGCATCGGTGATGCCTGCGAATAATCCGTAACGCCACCAAGGGCCACAAGCCCCCGATAACATGACAACACATAAAATTGCTCTGCTGGCCGGTGACGGCATAGGTCCCGAGATCATGGCTGAGGCGATCAAGATCCTGAAACTCATCGAACAGCGTAACAAGGTTTCCTTTGATCTTAGGCCTGCCCTGTTTGGCGCCTGCGCCTGGTTCGAGACCGGAAAGTCTTTTCCTGACGAATCGATCGCCATTTGCGACGAGGCTGATGCGATTCTTAAAGGAACGATCGGCTTAAGTCATGAGGAATCGAAGAAGATCCCCATCGATGAGCAGCCCGAGCGCGGTGCGTTACTACCAATGCGCCGGCGTTACCAGACTTATGCCAACTTCCGCCCGGTCACCCTGCCGCCAAGCCTTGCCCACTTTTCGCCGTTACGCCCGGAGATCATCGGTGACGGTATCGACCTGGTCATTATCCGTGAACTGGTGGGAGGCCTGTATTTCGGCGCTAAGACCACTGGTGTCAATGATTCTGGACGGCGCTACGTCCACGAGACGCTCGAATACGACGAAGACCAGATCCGCCAGGTACTCGAGGTGGCTTTCAAATTATCATCGCAGCGCAAGAAGGTGTTGCACAACGTGCACAAGAGCAATGTGCTTATGTCCAGCGTACTGTGGAACGAGATCCTTGAAGAAGTTCGCGTGGATTACCCGGATGTACAGGTTGAACATGTGCTGGTCGATGCGGCTGCCACCTACCTGTGTCTTGACCCGACTCGATTTGATGTCATGGTAATGGAGAATATGTTCGGTGACATTCTCAGCGACCAGTGCGGCGGAATTCTCGGATCACTCGGTTTAATGCCTTCGGCCTGTGTCGGCCCGGAAAAATCCTACTACGAGCCCTCGCACGGTTCCGCACCCGATATCGCCGGACAAGGCATCGCCAACCCCTACTCAATGCTGGGGTCGGTGGCGATGATGCTACAAATGAGTTTTGGCATGGAAGCCGAGGCCCGCAACCTGTGGCAGGCCATGCAAAGCGTTTTCACCGATGGCTACACCACCCCTGACCTAGCACGTCGCGGTAATGCGGAAAGACAGATCAGCACCAGCGAATTTGGTGACCGGGTGGTCGCAGCGCTGGAATCAATGCCCAACAACGGCTAACGCGTTTTACTCCGGCGTATCCAGCGGTTGTGATTCGCCGCCGGGTACGTCCTGGTGCATTTTCATATTGAGCATGCGCAGGGCCGCATTGACGCTGGCAAAAACCTGATTGGCGTGCACGCCCCGCGTCTTGAACTCGCGGCCGTTGTCATCCCAACTAATAAAACATTCGGTAAGGGCGCTGGTATGGCCGCCCTTGGGAATGCGGATCTCAAAATCCGTCAGCTCCGGGAGCACAAAGCCATCCGGCTCAAGCACCTGTTTCATCGCCTTGATAAAGGCATCAAAACCGCCGTTGCCCGAATTCGATGACTTGTGGATCTGATCACCGATCCGCACTCGTAGGCTGGCAGTCGACTCGATCTCGTAACCGCTGGTAATCGAACAGTTCAGCAGTTCGACATGGCGGTAGTCGCCACTTTCCAGAATATCAGCAATGATAAAGGGCAGATCTTCGATGGTGATGGTTGCCTTGGTGTCGGCTATCTCCACGATCTTTTGCAGCACCTTACGCTGATTGTCTTCGGACAATTCAATGCCAAGCTCCTCCAGGTTCTTGGTCAGCGATGCCTTGCCGCTCATCTTGCCCAGCGCATAGCTGTGCTGACGATCAAAGCGGTTCGGGCTGAGTTCGGTCTGGTAGAGCTTGCCCTTGCGGTCACCATCGGCATGGATTCCGCTGGTCTGGGTGAACACATCACTACCAATAATGGGTGAGTTCGCAGCAACTCGCTTGCCGGAGAAATTCTCGACCATCTGGCTGAGATCGTGAATTTTGGATTCGTCTATCGCAACACTTACCCCGAGCTTATCCTTAAGGACGACAGCCACTTCAGCCAGTGAGACGTTGCCGGCCCGTTCACCTAAGCAGTTCAGCGTTACGTGAATGGATGCGACACCGCACTGCACTGCGGCCATGGCGTTGGCGGTGGCGAGCCCGTAATCGTTGTGCGGATGAAAATCAAAATCCTGCTCAGGGAAACGATGACACATATCGCCAACAGCGGTGGTCACTTCTTGCGGGCTCATCACGCCGAGCGTATCGGGTAGCATCAGGTAACCGATGTTCATGGCCACCAGGCCTTCCACCATCCGGTACACGTAATCGCGACTGTCGCGATACCCATTGGACCAGTCTTCCAGATAAACGTTAACCAATAGATTCTGGTCGTGCGCATAAGCCACAGTACGCCCAATGTCGTCCAGATGCTGATCAAGGGTCTTGCGTAACTGCTCAGTGCAATGCTTCTCGCTGCCCTTGGTCAACAGGTTAAGCACCCGGCCACCAGTGCTCATCAGCCAATCGACACTGCGCCGGTGATCCGTGAAGCCCAGCACTTCGACCCGGTCCAGGCACTCGTTAGTTGCGGCCCAGTCATGAATACGAGTCACAGCCTCTTTTTCGCCGTGTGAGACTCCGGCAGAAGCCACTTCAATACGATCCACTTTGAGGTTGTGCAGTAGCGCGCGGGCAATGCTGACCTTCTCGTCCGGTGCGAACGAGACTCCCTGGGTCTGCTCCCCGTCCCGCAAAGTCGTATCCATTAACAACACATGTTCTCGCATCGAGCATCTCCCGCCGAGCGGGTTAATCTGTCAAAGAACGCGATATTGTATAGGTAAATGATTGTTTAATTGAATGTGTTTGCCAACACCCGTCTATGAGACTAGCCCCGGGGACCGCAGCAGGGCCTCAACCCCAAGAAGATGCTCAGGCCGCAAGTGATCTAATCATGGCCAGCTTGCCACGTTGATCCTGGCGATAAAACCGGCGCAACTCCCGGGTCAGTCCCGGCCCATCCTGAGCTCTCAGGTATCGGCGATCCAACTGGCCGCAATAGTCGCTGGCATAACAGTTGGCCGCCTCGTACCGGGCTCGCGCCTCACAGTTCAATCCACTTTCGAAGGCCACGTTTTCAAAAAGCCAAGAGTGCAGTGACGCCACGTCGAAAGAGTGTCGGCCTCCAGCCAGAACCAGCAAACCGATGAACTTATCTATCTCTGCCTGCAGTTCCAAC
>JAPKAJ010000265.1 GCA_028825345.1 Arenicellales bacterium
TGCCCCGATTGTCAAGACCGTGGTACCGGGTAGCCCGGCTGCTGCAGCTGGCTTCCGGGAGTCGGACCGAATCGCTTTTATTGATGGTCGTGCTGTTCAGGGGTGGAGCCAACATCGACTTTATTTGCTTAATCAGGTATCGCGTGAGCAAGGACTGCATTTCGATGTAGAACGTGGTGAGAGTCAGTTGATCCGACTGACTATCCCTGCGGTCGCGTTTGAGGGCGCGCCCTTTGAGCCCTCAGTACTCGCAAGAACTGTGGGGCTCATCCCTCGCCTACCAGTCCTCTCGGCAGCCGTGGGAGCCGTTCTCGAGGGTGGTCCAGCCGAGCGTTCTGGTCTACAGGTTAATGACCTGGTTCAAAAGATTGACGGGAAAGCAATCGAGGGCTGGGGTGATCTGGTTAATGTCGTTGGTGCGAATCCAGAGCGTGAGCTGTCCTTTAGAGTCTTAAGGGCTGGGGAGACTTTGACAGTGCGGATTACCCCCGAATCTACCCGGATTGAGGACAAACTTATTGGCCGGATTGGCATTCAAAGTCGGCCGGGCAGAGGCTTGGCGGACCACTTGGTACAGGTTCGGTACGGGCCAGTTGCCGGCGTCACCCATGCGGTTGAGACGACCTGGTTGATGTCATCTCTGACCGTGCGGCTGCTGGCAGATATGCTGGTGGGAAAGGCATCTACCGAAAGCATCAGCGGGCCGGTCTCGATTGCCCGTTACGCTGGCCAGTCTGCAAAACTCGGGCCTGTCCAGTTTTTGCTTTTCCTCGCTGTGCTAAGCGTCAGTCTGGGCGTCCTGAACCTCCTTCCAATTCCGGTATTAGACGGAGGCCACCTGGTTTATTTTTTGGTTGAGGCAATTCAGGGAAAGCCAGTTTCCCAGCGGGTTATGCAATGGGGTCAGCAACTGGGGATAGGTATAATTATCCTGTTGATGGCCCTGGCGTTTTATAATGACATCCTGAGCCTGCTGAGATAACACCTCAAATGATTAATTCCGCTAACGCGATATCCGGTCTGACAAAAATCGCAGCCCTACTGTTGAGTGGTTGGCTGCTCAGCGCCCAAGCGCTAGAAGGCTTCGTAGTGAGCGATATTCGTGTGGAGGGCGCACAGAATATCGAAGTAGGTACTATTTTCAATTACCTCCCGGTCAAGGTAGGGGACACCATTGACAACGATCTAACCAACCAGTCGATCAAGGCGTTGTTTGCTACAGGGTTTTTTCGTGATGTGGAGCTTCGCCAGGAAGGCAACGTGCTGATCGTCATCGTCGCCGAACGACCCGCAATCGCAAGCGTCGAGTACAGCGGCAACAAAGACCTGTCGGACGAAAAAATTGACGAGGCACTTAACCAGACCGGCGTTACCGAAGGGCAGATTTTTAACGACCCATTGCTCGAACAGTTAGTGCAAGCGATCGAGGAGAGGTACTTTGCCCGCGGACGTTACTCCGCCAGCGTTGATGCGGTTGTTACCCCATTGGATCTTAACCGGGTCGCGATCTCACTTGATATCGACGAGGGGCGTATTGCCCGGATTAAAGAGATCAACATTATCGGCAACGAGGCTTTCTCCGAGTCCGAGTTGCTCTCCGAGATGTCATTGAGCGAGGAAAGCTGGCACAGCGCGATTTCCCAAAGTGGGCGATACGCTAAGGAGGAATTGCTCGCAGATATTGAGAGCTTGCGAAGTTTTTACCTCGACCGGGGCTTCATGAATTTTCAACTACTCTCGTCAGATGTTTCTATTAGCCAGAATAAACAGGACATCTTTATTAGCCTGGCGCTTGCCGAAGGAGAGCGTTTTTCAGTTGGTGAGATAGCAGTTGAGGGGGGCGGGGGCTTTTCAGCACAGGATTTGATTGCGCTGGTTTCAATGGTCAAAGGTGAATTCTTTTCGCGAAAAGACCTGGTAGCATCGCGTTCGGCCATAGAGCAACTACTGGGTGATCATGGATACGCGTTTGCCAATGTCAACACCATCACAGATATTGGTGAGGATACCCAACGTGTCGACTTTGTCTTTGCCGTCGACCCTGGGCCGTTAGTTTATGTCCGCAAAATCAATATTTCAGGAAACCAGGCTACTCGCGATGAAGTGATACGGCGCGAGGTCCGGCAGCTGGAATCGTCAGTATTTTCGGCTGAAAAAATCCGACGCTCCCGTGAGCGGATTAGACGTCTGGGCTTTTTCGATGATGTCAATATTGAAACGGCATCGGTTCCCGGAGCTGTTGATCAGGTTGATCTGGCTATCTCTGTAAAGGAGCGGGCGACTGGTAATTTTATGTTTGGCGCCGGCTACGCAGACTCTGACGGGATTTTTCTGGTAGCTGAGGTCCATCGAGCGAATCTTTTCGGTACAGGACGAGAGCTGAGTCTCGAGTTTGAAGCTTCCAAGATCGATCAAGTTTTCGATATTGAGTACCGCAACCCCTACCATACCGCAGAAGGCGTAAGCCGCGCGTTTTTTCTGAACCGTGAGCAGATTGATACCGATTCGGCGACTACAGCTGATTATTCGTCGCAAACCACTGGCGCAGGGATTCGCTACAAAATTCCTATGTCGGAATACAATGCGTTGAGTTTCAGCGCTGCGTTCGAGCAGATCGACCTTGAGGAGAACCTCAACACGCCACTTGAATACAGGTCGTTCATAGATTTGCACCCGGACAACACCAATTTCAACCTGAGCACTGGGTTTTCTAAAGACACGCGAGACAGCATCTTTTTCCCCAAAACTGGCTTTTACCGGCGAATCTCAGGGGAGGCGGCCATACCAGGAAGCGATCTTGAATACTATAAAGTATCTCTTAGGGGGAGTTGGTATCGCAGGCTGACCGGCCGCCTGGTTCTTAGTTTACGCGGTGATGTGGGCTACGGGGATGGCTACGGAGGCCTTGATCAATTGCCATTCTTTAAAAACTACTATGCCGGGGGCGCGTCCAGTGTTCGAGGCTTTGAGTCCCGTTCATTAGGTCCTGTCAGCAGTAACCTGGAATCCGACCCGTTGGGCGGCAATGTCCGTACGGTAGCGAGTATCGAAATGTTTGCGCCCATTCCTGGGCTTGAAGATAGTAACGACAAACGCCTTAGTGTATTTTTTGATAGTGGCCAGGTTTTCGGGGAAGATCAAAATTTCGAGTTTGACCAGTTGCGGTTGAGCCTTGGCGCTGGGTTTCACTGGTTCTCGCCGGTCGGGCCAATCTCTTTGAGTTACGCGTATCCACTGAATGACAAAGCAGGAGATGACGTAAAAAAGATTCAATTCACCTTGGGCACAGTGCGCTGACCCGTTGAATCCGAGCCGATGTTTAAAAACACAAGAATCAAAACGCGCGAGCACTGGGCATTACCGTTCTTAGCTGCTATTACCTTGTTTGTTTCAGGAGCGAATGCACAAGAAATAGTCCGAATTGGATTTATCGATCCCGTGCGACTGATCGAGCAGGCG
>JAPKAJ010000266.1 GCA_028825345.1 Arenicellales bacterium
CATCGCCCAGTGGCCGCTGGTCGAGGAATTTGGCGTGAGCCAAGGCACTATCAGAAGGGCGCTGGATGACCTGGTGTTACAGGGGTCGTTGGTCTGACACCAGGATCAGGGTGACCGCGGTCACGGAGCACACCCCATTTGGGTTTTTCATCTCTTTCGTGGTGATGGGGTGCGTGAATTACCCCAGAGCAAGACCTTAAAGATTTCGAACACTATTACTGCAATCCACCCGAATCAGCGTAAGTTATAGTTGCTGGCCGTGGCAATGGACTTTGATTACATCATCGTAGGGGCAGGCTCGGCCGGCTGCGTGTTGGCGAACCGACTGTCGGCCAGTGGTCGTCACCGGGTATTGCTGCTCGAGGCGGGCCCCAAAGATCGCTACCCGTGGCTGCATATCCCGATCGGTTATGCCAAGACGATGTTTCATCCACGCTACAACTGGTGCTATGACACCGAGCCCGATCCGGGTATGAACGGCCGTTCGATTTACTGGCCACGCGGGAAAGTGCTGGGTGGTTCCAGTGCGATCAACGGGCTGATCTACGTGCGCGGCCAGCGTGAGGATTACGATCACTGGGCAACGCTTGGCAACCGCGGCTGGTCTTGGGACGATGTGTTGCCGTATTTCATCCGCTCCGAACGTAATCAACGCGGCGCTGATGACTTTCATGGCGATCGCGGCCCGCAAGGGGTGTCTGATGTGGACCGGCCCAACACGTTGGCCCGGGCTTTTATTGCCAGTTGCATCGAGGCGGGTTACCCGGCCAACGATGATTTCAACGGCGCATCTCAGGAAGGCGCAGGCCCCTACCAACTGATCACCTGGAAGGGCAGACGTTGCAGCAGCGCGACAGGGTATCTCAAGCCCGCCCGGAAACGGCGCAACCTGACGGTTGAAACCAATGCACATGTTTGCCGGCTCGAGTTTTCCGGCGCGCGGGCCGATACCGTGGTCTACCGTCAGCACGGTCAAGAAAAGCGCGCCCTGGCTCGACGTGAGATCATTCTAAGTGCCGGCGCCTTGCAGTCGCCACAGTTGTTGCAGCTTTCAGGCATTGGTGATGCTGCGCTGCTCAAGGCGCATGGTGTCGAGGTACTGCGTCATCGCCCTGGGGTAGGACAGAACCTGCAGGATCATCTGCAGGTGCGGGTGATTCACCGCTGCAATCAGCCCCTGACCACCAACGACGATATGCGCAGCTGGTGGCGCCAGTTGCGTATGGGCATGCAGTATGTGTTTCAGCGTAGTGGGCCGATGGCGGTCGGCATCAACCAGGCCGGCGCCTTTTTGAAAACCCGCGTTGAGCTTGATCGACCCGATATCCAGTTTCACTTCGCAGCCCTGTCGGCTGATCTGCCTGGTGCACCGCTGCACGATTTTTCAGGATTTACGTCCTCGGTCTGCCAGTTGCGCCCCAGCAGCCGCGGACACCTTGAGATCACCAGTGCCGACCCCTTTGCCAAGCCTGCGATGCATCCGGGCTATCTTTCCACCGAGCAAGACCAGCAGGCAATCGTGGCCGCTCTGAGGGTAGCCAGGCGCATCGCTGCCCAGCCGGCATTGGCTCACTATATTGTGGATGAGTACAAGCCTGGCCTGTCGTTGGAGCGTGATGATGAACTACTGGAATTTGCCCGCGATACCGGGGTTACGATCTTTCATCCTTCTGGTACCTGCCGGATGGGCGCTGATGATGACGCAGTGGTGGATTGCACGCTTAAGGTACGTGGTGTGGCCGGTTTGCGGGTGGTGGATTGTTCGATCATGCCGACGTTGGTGTCTGGTAACACCCACGCGCCAGCGGTCATGATCGCCGAGAAGGCCTCTGATCTGATCCTGGCAGACGCGGACGATTAAGACTCCAGGGGCTAGTCCTTAGGCTGCGAAAAAAGCACCGCTGAAGCGACGGCGCGGCGCCAGGTGTTAAGCAGTGTCTGGCGTTGTGACTCATTCATTTGCGGTGTGAAGGTGCGTTCACCGCGCCAGAGGCCACCCAGTTCATCCAGTGAACTGAAAACTCCAGATTGCAGCCCAGCCAGGCGAGCCGCTCCCAGCGCTGTGGTTTCCAGTAAAACAGGACGCTCGACCAGTGTATTGCTGATATCGGCGAGGAACTGCGCCAGCCAGTCGTTGCGTGCCATGCCGCCGTCGATGCGTAGCAGTGCGGGAGATTGGCCGCTATCTTCGGCCATGGCCCCAAGCAGTTCGGCGCTCTGGTAGCAGACCGCTTCGAGCGTGGCGCGCGCAATGTGGGCTGGAGTGGTGGCACGGGTCATACCGAGTAGCGTGCCCCGGGCGTAGGGGTTCCAGTGCGGGGCGCCCAGCCCGGTAAACGCCGGTACCAGGTAAACCCCTTCGTTGGAATCCAGTCCCGCTGCCAGAGTTGCCGTTTCGTTTGCAGAGTCGACCAGGCCCAGTTCATCGCGCAGCCACTGCACACTGGCACCGGCCATAAAAATAGACCCTTCCAGCGCGTAGGTGACTTCACCCTGGATCCGGTAGGCAACGGTGGTCAGCAGACGGTGGCGCGAAGCCAATGCTTCGCTGCCGGTATTCAGTATGGCAAAGCAGCCAGTGCCATAGGTGCTTTTCAGCATGCCTGGCGCGAGGCAGGCTTGGCCGACCAGGGCGGCCTGTTGGTCGCCGACCAGCGCGCCGACAGCGATGGATTGGCCCAGCACGGCGGTGTCGGTGGTGCCGAAATCTGCTGCGCTGTCCTTGACCTGCGGCAGTAGGGATACGGGTACGTTGAACAGGGTCAGCAGCGTTTCGTCCCAGTGCTGCTGGTGGATATTAAAAAGCGAAGTGCGCGAGGCATTGGTTGCATCGGTCGCGTGCACCTTGCCATCGGTCAGACGCCACAACAAAAAGGTATCCACCGTGCCAAAGGCCAGATCGCCTTTTTCGGCGCTCTGGCGGGCACCCTCCACGTGATCGAGAATCCAGGCGATCTTGGTGGCGCAGAAATACGGATCCAGCAACAAACCAGTGCGGGCGTTGACTTCAACTTCATGACCAGCCTCGCGCAGCTGCTCGCAGGTATCTGCCGTGCGCCGGTCCTGCCAGACAATTGCGTTGTATATCGGCTCACCACTGGCGCGATCCCATACTATGGTAGTTTCGCGCTGGTTGGTGATGCCTATACTGGCGAGGGTGCCTTGTGCCCGGGAAAGCACCTCTTGGGTGACAGCAAGCGTAGATGACCAGATGTCTTCGGGGTCGTGCTCCACCCAGCCATCGCGAGGGTAGTGCTGGGGAAACTCCTTTTGCGCGACCTGAAGCGGTCGGCCGCTCGCATCAAACAGGATCGCACGCGAACTGGTAGTGCCTTGATCAATAGCGAGTAGAAGGGGGGTCTGGATCACTTAAGTATTGGATAGCCTGGCATAGCAGTTTCCTTGACTAGTGCAGATCGCCTATCCTACCGAACTGGACAGTCTAG
>JAPKAJ010000267.1 GCA_028825345.1 Arenicellales bacterium
GTCACCAAGAAAGTAGCTAAGAAGGTTGCGAAAAAGGCCGCCAGCAAAGTAGCGAAAAAGCCAGCCCTCAAGAAGCCAGTCGCCAAAAAGGCCGTAGCCAAAAAAGTGGCAAAAAAGCCAGCAGCCAAGAAAACGGCCAAGAAGCGCCCGGGCAAAAAAAGGTAGGCGCGTTAAAAGGAATTATCGATGAGCGTTTACCCCACCACGCGAATGCGGCGCCTGCGCAAAGATGCCTTCAGTCGTGCTCTGGTGCGTGAATCACGATTGTCCATAGACGATCTGATCCAGCCGGTCTTTGTTTGTGACGGCACCGGGGTACGTCAGGCAGTGCCGTCCATGCCGGGTGTCGAACGCTTAAGCCTCGATCTCTTGCTGGAGCGGGCCGAAAGGCTCGATGTCTTGGGCATTAAGGCCATTGCTATTTTCCCGGTGATCGATGGCACGCTCAAAACGGCTGATGCGGCCGAAGCCTACAATCCCCAGGGGTTGGTGCCGCAGGTGGTCAGCGCTTTGCGTGAGCACCTACCGGAAATGGGCATCATTACCGATGTGGCATTGGATCCGTATACCAGCCATGGCCAGGATGGCCTACTGGATGAACAAGGATACGTCAGCAACGACACGACAGTAGAGACACTGGTGCGCCAGGCGCTATGCCATGCTCAAGCCGGCGCCCAGGTGGTTGCCCCCTCGGACATGATGGACGGGCGTATTGGCGCAATTCGTGACGCGCTTGAGGAAGAAGGCCTGGTCAACACTCGCATCCTTGCCTATTCGGCGAAATATGCGTCGTCTTTCTACGGTCCGTTTCGTGACGCGGTAGGATCTGCAGCCAACCTCGGTGGCGGCGACAAGTACTCCTACCAGGTAGATCCGGGCAACACCGATGAAGCCTTGCGCGAAGTCGAATTGGATCTCGCCGAGGGAGCAGATATGGTAATGGTCAAGCCCGGTATGCCGTATCTGGATGTGGTGCAGCGGGTCAAGCACGAGCTGGGTGTACCGACTTTTGTCTACCAGGTCAGTGGGGAGTACGCCATGCTTTGCGCTGCCGCGCAGAACGGCTGGTTGGACCGCAAGGCAGTTGTGCTCGAATCCCTGCTGGCTTTTAAACGCGCGGGTGCCGATGCCATCCTGACTTATTTTGCTGAAGAAGTTGCACTTTGGATGCAAGAGCAATAGCCTTTAACCCAAGCTCGGCCTAGCCGGGACTTTGCTACTTTTCTCCAATCACTATGTCATCACACCCTCGCCCCACCCGTATCGTTTTGCATCAGGGCTCTCGTACACTCGAGGTCGATTTTGATGACGACAGTCATTTCATGTTGCCCTGTGAATATCTGCGGGTGTACTCACCCTCTGCCGAGGTACGCGGCCACGGCCCCGGGCAGGAAGTGCTGCAAACGGGCAAAGAGACCGTCAACATCACCCAGGTAGAAGCGGTTGGCGCCTATGCCGTCAAGTTGCATTTTGACGATGGCCATAACACCGGCCTTTACTCGTGGGAGACGCTGTATGAACTGGGATCCCACCAGGATCGTCTCTGGCAGGCCTACCTGGACGATTTGACCAAGGCGGGCTACGAGCGCAAACAAGACGCCTGACGCGCCCACGCACCATTTCGATCATGGGTGAAAAGGCAACACATTTCGGCTTCAGCGAGGTAGACCCTGCCGACAAGGCTGCCCGGGTCGGCCAGGTTTTTGAATCGGTAGCCGATCGTTACGACCTGATGAACGACCTGATGTCATTGGGAGTTCATCGGCTGTGGAAAGATTTTGCCCTGGCGCGCAGCAGCGTACGCACTGGGCATCGGGTGTTGGATGTTGCAGCTGGCAGTGGTGATATGACAGCACGCTTTGCGCAACGTGTCGGCGATACCGGCCAGGTTGTGATGACTGACGTTAACCCAGCTATGCTCGAGCAGGGCCGCAGACGCCTGATCGACAAAGGCATTGGCAGCAATGTTGAATTTTTGCTCGCCGATGCCGAGGCGCTGCCATTGATGCCGGGGGGTTTCGATTGTGTGTGCATCGCTTTTGGTCTGCGCAACGTCACCCGTATCCCCAAGGCGCTGGAGTCGATGGCACAAATGCTTCGCCCTGGCGGGCGTGTAGTGATCCTGGAGTTCTCGCACCCGGTGTCCGAGTGGCTGTCACGCGCCTATGATCTTTTTTCTTTCTCAGTCATCCCGCCATTGGGCCGCATGGTGACCGGTGACGAGGCGAGTTATCGTTATCTCGTGGAATCGATTCGGCGCCACCCGGACCAGAACCGGCTCAGCCAGATGATGCGTGAAAGCGGTTTTGAGGACGTCAGTTACCATAACCTCAATGGTGGTATCGTGGCCTTGCATCTCGGTTTTCGTTACTGAAGCGTTGCCCACACGAGTGATGAATTCTTTACAGCACCGACTCGAAGTCGTACTTAATCGCGTGATCAGTGATTCCGCTGCATTGCCCCAGTTGCGACCCCTGGAAGGTCGTGTGGTTGCAATATTGGTTAAAGGGCTTGCGCGCACCGTGTATTTTTCAGTTCATGATGCCCAGGTGCGACTCGCGCCCGCACCCTCGGGGCAAGCTGATGTCAGCATATCCGGGACACCTGGCGCCTTCACCCGTATTGTCCGCAGCGGTTTCGATCCTTCGGTTTTTCGCGATGGCAGCCTGACACTCGAAGGAGACCCCGAAACGGTTGCCGATCTCAAGACTCTGCTGGGCGCTTTGAACCTGGACGCAGAGGAGGCTCTGGCCCAAGTGCTTGGCGATACCTTGGCGCACAAAGCGGCTAATGGGGCGCGAATGCTTGGCCACTGGGCGGCCGACGCGGCAGATTCGGGCACAGCCAACGTGGCAGAGTTTCTGGTCGAGGAGACCCGGCTGCTGGCCAGCCGGCCACGAGTAGAGCGTTTTATTGCCGGTGTGGATCAGTTGCGTGACGACGCCGAACGACTAGGTCAGCGCATAGAGCGTTTGGCGAATTCCCACAAGGCCAGGTAGGGCGAGTGCTAAACAGTTCCTGGCGAATGTTACGAATTGTCCGTGTACTGGTACGGCACGGGCTCGACGAGTTCGTGTTTACTTTGCATCTGTTTCGCCCGTATCGCTTTATATTGTTCGTGTTTCCGGGGTACTGGTTTCGTGACCGGAATGTACCTCGCGGCCAACGCCTGCGCGAAGCCCTGGAAGAACTGGGACCGGTTTTTGTCAAGTTTGGTCAGGTGGTCTCGACCCGCCCGGATCTAATTCCTGCCGACATTGCTGTGGAACTAACACGATTGCAGGACGATGTGCTGCCGTTTCCCGGTGACGAGGCCCGCGAGGTAATCGAACGCGCCTTAGACGCGCCACTGAGTGAGCATTTCGCCAGTTTTGATGTTCAACCCCTGGCGTCGGCATCGGTGGCACAGGTGCACGGCGCAACCCTGCAAGACAGCACCGAG
>JAPKAJ010000268.1 GCA_028825345.1 Arenicellales bacterium
GAACTCGTGGTGTGCATAGTAACTGCTTGTTCGGCCGGACAGTGAGCATGATGATCACGCTGAGTAGCGTGATTGCTAATCAAGGAGGTGTGATTTGACCCGGCCAACGGCCAGGCGGCTATTGACTTAATCAATGACGCATCATTTTTTATCAATGAACGGTTCAGGTCATTTTTCGTTAGGATGTTGGGAGTTATGAGCAGGCTGTTAGCCACTTCATTAAAACCATCAGCCCGCAAAGGAGGCCATCGTGCTGTGACGACGATGCGCGGCCATTGGTACATCGCTTGCCGGTCCGCCCAACTGCAACGGCGGCCTCTTGCACGCATTGTGCTAGGAGAGCCGTTGGTGTTGTTCCGCATGCAAGATGGTCGTGTGGGCGCGCTGGCAGACAGATGCGTACACAGAAACATGGCGCTTTCCCGCGGCACGATCACAGCCGATGGACTGGCCTGTGCCTATCATGGCTGGACCTATGATTCCTCAGGCGCTTGCATCAAGGTGCCTGCCGCCTGCAACGGGTGCACTACGAATGGCGGCCAGCCACGGGTGCGATCCTACTTGGTATGCGAGAAGCAGGGGGTGGTGTGGATTTATCTGCCCGGAGACAGCGAAATACCGGAGGGGGAACCCCTGGATTTCCCGTTTCACGGTCATGCTCGCTGGCAATATTGGTTCATGGAACGCGTGTTTGAGGGTGATGCCTTCAACTGCGCCGAAAATTTTCTCGACTGCCCTCACACTAACCATGTGCATCAGGGCTTATTTCGTACGGACAAGACCCGGGAGAATCAGGTCGAGATCACCAGCGGTCGCGATTGGGTGCAGGCAGAGTTCCTGAATGAGCAGCGGATGGATACTCTGCTCGGACGTATTCTCTGCCCCAAAGGCGCGCGAATGCGGCACACCGACCGTTTTACACTGCCCTATACAACACGTGTGGACTATCGAGCGCACGAGGGCCGCCACTTCATCGTGATGAGTCAGTGTACTCCAATCGATGAATATCACACCCGTGTGTTCACATACATGGCCTTCCGATTCGATGGTTGGGCGCCATTAATCCGGCTGTTGTACCGACCCTTTGCACACCGGGTGCTGGATCAGGATGTGGACATCATTCGTCAACAGACTGAAGACATCCGGCGTTATGGTCCTCAGCGATTTATGTTCCATACATCTGATGCCATTGCTGGGGAAATGCGCTCTCTACTTTCCGGACAGTCATTGGAGGGGCAGTCGCCTCGTATCAAGGAAATCCGTTTTTGATAGCATGACTGATTGGCATCAACTAGGCGCGGGATGGACACAAGGTGGGGCAGCGGTACTGTTGATGTTACAACTGCTAGGGCCGGCCTTTTGGTGGTGGCAGAATCGCTCACCTAACCGTGTGGGTGGTGCGATCTCGGCGCTCAAGGCACACTGGTTAGTGTTCGTAGTTACACTCTGGATCGTGGCACCTCTCCTGGTGATAGGGCAAACGGAAGCCCTCCTAATATGTTGGTTACTAGCAGGAAGCATGTTGCTGAGAGGAATCATTGAGTTACATTTATGCCTAATAACTCACCGTTGGAAGGTGAGCTATGGTCTGGCGCACGACGCATTGCAGTTGGTGCTGGCACTGGTCGGGCTAGGTTGGCTGATAACACTTGGCGCACCCACTTGGATTCTGTTCCTGCTGGTGCTTACGGTCTCCACATTGGTCACAGAGATCGTGTTTGTGAGTTGGTTCCGTAACGCCACCGTCGGGCCGGAGGAGGCAATTTATTTTGTGCCCGGAAATTCGGCATTTAAAAAAATCAACCAACGAACCGCCTGGTTGTTCTTGCCGCAGTTCACGTTGTTCCTTGTGGCGCTACTGGGCGCACTGGTCGGGAAGGAAGCTTAACATGAAAACAGAACCGCACTCATTGCCTTACCAACTGGTCCCGCGCGAGGCCCTGCCCGAAGAGGATGCACTGCGGCTGTATATGCTGATGGAGACCTGCTACGACCATGTGTCCTTCGAGCGCTTTGCCGAGGACCTGGCGAGGAAGGACTGGGTGCTGCTCCTGCATGACTCATCGGGGGTAATCCAAGGATTTAGCACACTCGCGCTCAATCCGTGCGGGCTCAAGGGGAGCAATTACGACATTCTATACTCCGGAGACACCGTCATCCACCCAAAACATTGGGGAGGTCAGGCGCTGGTCCAAGGGTTTTTCAACACTGCTGGCTCCATTCTAGCTAACCGGCGAAGGCCCCTTTACTGGTATCTGCTTTCAAAAGGTCACCGAACATATATGTATCTTCCGTTGTTCTTTAAGCAGTACTTCCCAGCGGCTGAAGGGTCCCGCCATTGGGCCAAGGGTGGTGAGCTGACAAAGTTTTGCTCCGAACGCTTGTTCCCTCATAGCTGGCAGCCTTCTCGCGGCGTAATTCATTTCCCGGAACACCATGGCCAAGTGAAAGAAGCTTTGGCAGAGGATACTCAACGTCGGGCAGGCCATCGGCACGTGGACTTTTTTTTGCGGCACAACCCGAGGTTTGATGAGGGTGATGAACTAGTCTGTTTAGCCGAGTTGTCACCTGAAAACCTTCGCCGCCGCGCGAGGGTGCTGATGGAGGCGGGTATGCGACGACCGGTGGCATGGAAGGAGGAATTGTGCCTGACCTGAACCCAGCTGCTAGCGCCTGGCTCCGATTGCAGATGCCAGAGCATGCGCGCTTTCGCGCGGCCTGCGCGAAAGCGGCGACCGCGCAACGAGACCGGCTGAGTGCCATCGTGCGCGCCAATGCCCAGACCACCTTTGGGCGCGAGCATGATTTTGCGAGCGTCCGGACGCCGGCGGATTTTGCTGCGCGCGTGCCGATGGGCGACCATGCATCCAATGTGCAGCCTTGGATTGAACGCATGCGGACGCCGGACGATAGGAAGTTGACGATCGAGCCGGTGCGTTTTTTTGAGAAAACCTCCGGGACAACGGCCGAAGCCAAACTTATCCCTTTCACGAATGGACTGCGCAAAGAGATTGCACGCGCGGTAGCTGCATGGATGGGTGGATTGTACTTGGAGCATTCCAGCGTCTTTGCTGGACCTGCGTACTGGTCCATCTCCCCCCCGTTGATACAGACGCATCCGCCTGTAGCGGGCGTACCGGTTGGGAATCTGGATGATACCTCTTATTTTCCGCCTCGAAGCGCTAGGGCTTTACGCGAATGGCTTGTAATGAATCAGGCTGGACGACCCGAAACGGCCGATGCCTTATACTCCCACACACTCGACCAGTTGCTGGCGCGTCGTGATTTGGCGTTTGTCTCCGTGTGGAGCCCCACCTTCTTTTTAAACCTGGACCACCGCCTTCGCAAGCGGCTGGGGTATGATTTTACTTGGGCAGACGAGTGGCCACAATTGGCAGTTTTAAGCTGTTGGACATCTGCCCAGTCCGGCCAATGGATAGG
>JAPKAJ010000269.1 GCA_028825345.1 Arenicellales bacterium
CTGCTCTCCCTATTTCTTATACTGTTCCCGAGCCGTCACTGAAATCGGGCAAGGCTCAACCACGCAGGCGATCTCGGTTTGAACGTGCCGCTCGACCGTGGGTTTGGCGCTGCCTCCGTCCGGTTCCCCCCAGGTCAGCGAGACGTTTGTGCCGGGTTCGGCCACGTTTTCATCCAGCAGCGCAAGCGAGATCCAGCCGCGCACATTTGATGTGTAGACCGGATAATGCGAGATCCCGACGGGCATCCCTCCAGCACTGACAAGGTCATAGGGGCAGGTCGCATAGTGCGAGGCGGGCATATCCATGAATTTGAAACGCTCGGCTTCGCCCAGTTGTGAGGCGAAAACATTGACGACATCGTCCTTGAACCACCGCAAGGTCCGTTTGTGTCTATGGGGTTGATCCTGTTTCACCTCTAGTGCAGCGCGACCCACAAAATCATGGTCGAATTTGACGATGTGCCCATATCCAAGGTCATAGGGCGACAGGTAATAGTCCTCGACATTGCTGCTGACCAACGACCCACCCAGTGAAAGCCCCGCCATAAAGCTGTCAGCCGCCAGCCATTCACGGAAACCCTTCATCTTTTCGCCAGAGTAGATCGCGGGCAATGGCGACGGGAACCAGCCGCTTTCATGGGCAACGGTTGAATAGGTCTTTGAACCTGCAGCCAGCAACCCCATGTCTTGCCCGGCTTCCATGATGGCGTTTCTGATACGGTCGTAGTCATCAAACGGGCCAAAAAGTTCCAACCCCACGGCACCCGCCATTCCGTGTCGAAGTGCACGCACTTGAACGCCGTCGATGTTTATCGTGCCCATGCCGAAGAATTTAAATCCTTCCAGAGGGCCACCATTCAGATTTTCGAGGATCGCATTGGCGTTTGGTCCCTGCACCTCGAACCGATAGCCCATCCGCCGACCGTTGTTGTCGAGCGCCCGCATATCGGTGACCGCCTCGACGTCGTAGTCTCCGGTTTCGATATGATACTGCACCCAGTCGCGATTGATTGGTTTGTTGACAATGTTAACTTTGGTATCATCAAGGATGAACATGATGGCATCGCCAATCACAAAGCCGTCATGATTGCAAAACACCACCTGCTTGGCGATGTCTTTACGAAAATTGGCCATTGAGTTGATCGCAAGGTCTTCGAGCAAACGCTTCACGTCCTGCCCTTCGATATAGTGGTCGGTCATGTGATACGATTGGTCGAACAATACCGCGCCATTGCGCCAGGCCTCTTGCTCGTCACGCCAATTGGTGAATTCCGCTTTGATTGGGAATTGATAAGGGCCGGCATTCGCGTTGCGAAGCATATCGACCGGATTGCCGATTGCGTTGATCTTGTCCTCGAGTGTGTTGACGGTCACTTCAAATCTCCCTTAATGGAGGCCAATCGATTCTGGTGCGTTTTCCACCTAGCTCTTTACTAGTGGGCAGAAATGGGCATGATCGCAAGGACTATATTAATTGCCACGCGGATCTGGTAAAATTTTGCTCAGAATTGCCGGATTAAGGAGGCTCTATGTCGACCGTCGAATCCCGACTTGCATCCATGGGGCTTATCCTGCCCGACCCCTTGGTTCTGCCCAGTCCCAACCGAACTAGCGCCGTGCAGGTCGGCAACATGCTTTACGTTTCGGGCCACGGGGCGGCGTTGCTGGAAGATGATACGGTGAAGCGCCGCGGGAAAGTCGACGTCGATATATCCGAGGATGAGGCTTACGCGACCTCGCGGGCACTGGCCCTCAAAATGATAGCGACCGTGAAACATCATGTCGGCGATCTGGACCGGGTTGCGAAAGTTGTGAAAATCTTGGGGATGATTAATTCCCATCCTGACTTTGAGCGCCCAAACGCCGTCCTTAACGGCGCGAGCGATTTGATTTATGAAGCATTTGGTCCTGAAATCGGGCAACATGCCCGCTCTTCCGTTGGAGTCGAGACGCTGGTTGATCGACAACCTGTCGAGATAGAAGGCATTTTTTTGATCCAAGACTAAGCGTTGACAACATCGATCACATCAATCAAAGCTAGTGGGCAGAAAGTGGGACAATGCTTCAAAACTTAACAGAATCGCCAGATGAAACCGTCGAGATCATCAATGTTTTCTGCGAAAAATATGGGATTGCACCGTCCACGTTTGGACGGCTTGCGGTCAATGATGGCAAGTTTGTTGGCCGTATTGCCGGCGGTAGTCGCTTTTTGGAAGTGACGTCAGAGGTTCTCGAAAAAAACAGTGGGCTTTGGTTTGTAAATGAGACCTTTTCCGTGACCCAAAAATCCAAGGATTGACCTTTGATGCACGAGCTTGACCCAAATGAATACAACAAGCTTGGAGTTTGTTTCCGACCAGAAAGTGCGGCCATCATCGGGGCCTCCACCAACCCGATGAAATTCGGGGGCCGGGCGTTGAAGTTCTGTCTTGAGCGGGGTTATGGTGGGCGGCTCTATCCGATAAACGCCAACAACGATGTGGTTCAGGGTCTGAAAGCCTATGGCCATATCGACGATTTGCCAGAGGCGCCAGACATTGCCGTGATCGCGGTGCCAGCACCTAGTGTGCAGGAAAACCTGATCGCGGCGGGTGAAAAGGGCTGCAAAGTCGCCGTCGTCTATGGCGCGCAATTTGCTGAAGCCGGGGGTGATGGACGCGCGCGGCAAGACGAACTGCTGAGCATCGCCCGATCTCATAATATGCGAATGATCGGACCGAATTGCATGGGTGTCATCTCGTTATCGTCGGGTTTTGTGGCAAGCTTTACGGCAGCACCGGAACACCATGGTGGCAAGGGTTGGCCCGAGGTTGGAAACGTCTCGGTTGCCAGCCAGTCGGGCGCGGTTGGTATCCAGATTTTTGCACAATTGCGCGACCGGGGTATCGGACTGGCCAACTGGATTTCAACTGGCAATCAGGCCGATATCGATGTCTGCGACGCGATCGCCTTTTACGCGGGCGATCCAGTAACAAAAACCATCGCCGTCTATATGGAGGACGCTAGTCGCGGTTTAAAGCTGATCCAAGCGTTGGAACTTGCGCGACGGGCGAAAAAGCCGGTGGTGATTTTGAAGGTCGCGACCACGCCAGAGGGCGGGTTGGCTGCCCAAAGTCATACCGCGTCGATGTATGTCGAAGACCGCGTCATTGGTGACATTTTCGCTCAATACGGTGTATTGCGCGCGGGTTCCGTTAATGAATTGATCGATTTGACAGTGGCTTGCAATGCCGGCATTATCCCGTCCTCGCCAGATGTCGCCGCAATCTCGGTTTCCGGGGGTGGGGCGGTGATGATTTCTGATGCGGCAGCGCGGCTGGGGTTGAACCTGCCGGAATATCCAAAAGACGCCTTGGCCGCCCTTAAAGACACCAATGCTTTCGTCAACGACCGCAATCCGATCGATGTCTCGGCTCCGTCGATGAGCAATATGGCG
>JAPKAJ010000270.1 GCA_028825345.1 Arenicellales bacterium
CAAGATTTCTTAACCATAAAGTGGCCTAGGAAACACAAAGAAATTTTCCAGAAAATTCAGGTCCAGTTCCGCCCGCAAGCACCTCTTAAGACCCACGACTCGGACTACGACCCAACAACATCAAGCCAGCCGTACCGGTGTTACTCCCCGGCAATAGTCAGGCCATCCACGCGGATGGAACCACAACGAATATTGCGCCGCGGATCCACATCGCTTCCCACGGCCACAATGTTGGAGAAGATATCCTTGAGATTACCCGCCACAGTGACTTCCTCCACCGGATGAACAATCTCACCGTTTTCGATCCAAAGACCCGATACACCGCGCGAGTAATCCCCAGTAACGGTATTGACGCCAAAACCGATGAGTTCAGTCACCAGCAGGCCTTTTTCTATACCTTTGATCAGCGCTTCGAGATCCTGCTCCCCAGGATCAATGGTGAGGTTGTGCACACCGCCGGCATTGCCAGTGGTTTCCATTCCTAACCGACGCGCACTGTAGGAGCCCAGCACATAGCTTCGCAGTACACCATCGCGAACAATATCGCGCGGTGCAGTCGCAACACCCTCGTTATCAAAGGAAGAGCTGCCCATAGCGCCTATCAACAGCGGCTGCTCGTGGATACGCACAAATTCCGGAAAGATCTGCTTATCCAGGTGGTCGAGTAAAAAAGATGCCTTGCGATAAAGCGCGCCACCACTGACGGCGCCGATGAAATGCGACAACAGGCTGGAGGCGACCGGTGCCTCGTAGATAACAGGCACCTGGCAGGTGGGGATACGACGTGACCCGAGGCGGCGCAGTGTCCGTGCAGCGGCTTGCTCCCCCACCTCGGCAGCGCTATCGAGTTCACCGAAGCGTCGTGCTGCGCTGTACCAGTAATCGCGCTGCATGGCACCGTTCTCAGTGCCGATGACCGAGCAACTGATGCCCTGGCGGGATTTGCGGGTATAGCCGATAAAGCCGTGCGTGTTGCCATAGACCTCACAGCCCTCATGGGCATCAACCGACGCGCCCTCGGAGTTATCTATGCGTGCATCAGCTGAAAGTGCTTTGTCTTCACATACCAGCGCCAGGTCACGGGCCTCATCCACTGAAGGGCGCCACGGGTGGTACAGATCCAGGTCCAGATCCACCGCATCTGTTGCCAGACGCTCGGGGTCGGCAAGGCCATGGCAGGAATCCTCCTGGGTGTAACGGGCAATACTGCAAGCTGCTAGTACAGCCTCGTGTACCGCAGCCGGTGCGTAATCTGAGGTGCTGGCACTGCCGGTACACTGCCCAAAATACACCGAAACCACCAGGCCTCGATCACGGGTGTGCTCAACCGTTTCGACCTCTCCCATGCGTACATTGACCGAAAGTCCCTGGCCCAGGCTCGCAGCTGCCTCGGCAGCCGATGCCCCCTGCTGGCTGGCTTCTGCCAACGCCGCCTGAACAGCCTCATACAGTGGCGCATCATCCAGCGCTGCACCAGTCGAGTCCGAATCCATGGCCTGTGATTTTTCGCTCATATCTCCACACCTCCAACGGTCAGGCCGTCAATGCGTAAAGTGGGCTGTCCCACGCCCACCGGCACACTCTGGCCATCCTTGCCGCAGGTGCCAACTCCCGAATCCAGCTCCAGATCATTGCCCACCATGGCGACCCGGGTCAGTACATCTGGACCATTGCCAATAAGCGTTGCACCCTTGACCGGAGCGCCGATCTTGCCCTTTTCAATGCGGTAAGCCTCGCTGGCTGAAAACACGAACTTGCCCGAGGTGATATCCACCTGCCCACCAGAAAAATTTACGGCGTACAGGCCTTGATCCACCGAGGCGATGATCTCACCCGGGTCGTGCGAGCCGGCCAGCATGTAGGTATTGGTCATGCGCGGCATCGGCAGGTGGGCATAGGACTCGCGCCGACCATTGCCCGTACTAGCGGTACCCGTTAAGCGCGCGTTCAAGGTATCTTGCATGTAGCCCTTGAGCACGCCATTCTCAATCAGCACGGTGTTCTGGGACGGTGTGCCTTCATCATCTACAGTCAATGAGCCACGCCGGTCAGCAATAGTGCCGTTATCGACTACGGTGCATCCCGGGGAGGCCACCTGCTCGCCGATGCGCCCGGAAAAAGCCGAGGTCCCCTTGCGATTAAAATCGCCTTCTAAACCGTGGCCAATTGCCTCATGCAGCAGGATGCCGGGCCAGCCGGGACCAAGCACTACGGTCATGGTCCCAGCGGGGGAGTCCACGGCCTCGAGATTTACCAGGGCCTGACGTACCGCCTCGCGTGCATAAGAGCCGGCGCGGTCCTCCTCGCGTAACCAGGCGTAACCAAAGCGCCCGCCACCGCCGTAACTGCCCTGCTCGCGCCGTCCGTTCTGTTCGACAATCACAGTCACATTGAGACGCACCAGCGGGCGTACATCTGCCGTCATCTGACCGTCGCTACGCGCCACCAGCACCACATCGTGCACCGCGGCAAGGCTTGCCATAACTTGACTGACCCGCGGGTCACAAGCGCGGGCCTGCACTTCTACTGCCTGCAGCAATTCAACCTTGTCTTGGTCACTCAAACTCGACAGGGGATCAGCCGGGGTATACAGCGATGGCGACTTTGCGTTACGCCATTGCACCGGCGAGGTCGCCCCACCGCTTTTCGCAATAGCTCGCGCAGCATCCGCCGCCTGGGCAAGCGCCGGCAGTACAAATTCGTCCGAGTAAGCAAAACCGGTTTTCTCGCCACTGACAGCACGCAGACCCACTCCCTGGTCAGTGCTACGACTACCCGATTTAACGGCGCCGTCCTCCAGTGCCCAACCCTCCTGGCGGCTGTACTGGAAATAAAGATCCGCGTAGTCGATATCCTGGCTCAGCAGGCGGCCCATCAGCCGATCGATATCGGACGTCTCAAGCCCGGCAGGTGCAAGCAAGGTGTCGGTCACAAGTTTAAAAGTATCAGTCATGGTCTGGTATCTAATTATCCGGATAGGCTGTCAGGGTCTGGCTGCAACCCAGGTGAAAGTGAAAGTGAAAGTGCAATTATAGGAGAGTCTGCCCGCACAGACTCACACGTTGAATATGGTGTCAGAAGATCACCCGTACAAGGCCCGCCAGAGACACTCCCAGTAAGGCCGCTCCCATCACCCGCATGAAGGATCCTCCTTGCGCCCTCAACAGGTGGCGGTGCACCTTGAGGCCCAGCACATGGCCAACGGCCGCACAGGGCAGTAACCACAGTTGTGCCTGCCACTGCATATTCACCCCGGTTGCGAGAAACGTCGCCAGTTTCATCGAAGCCAGCAGCATCCACAATACGAACAGAGTCTCACGTAGTCGCTCGGACGCGACATGACGCACGTACACCGCCACCAGCAGCGGTGCACCGATCAATGAGGTACCGCTGGCATACCCACCCAGTGCTAGCAGCACCCGAT
>JAPKAJ010000271.1 GCA_028825345.1 Arenicellales bacterium
GGGATTGCCGAGCAGGTTGGCGTGCGAATAGGTTCGGCACTGGGGCTTGAGCAAGTCTCCTGTACTATTTTTGCCGATAACCGTGGATGTTGTCGCGCGCCTCGCGGGCACCAATGCACAGTTGGCGATTTCCCGCCTTGAGCGATCAGGCTTGTCGATTCATTTTTCGCCGGATCTGGCATCTGCGGCAAAAATGGCCGTTGAGTTAGCCGCTACGCCGGATCGCCCAAAGTCTCGCGGTGCAATCGTCGGACAGATTGGCCGTTGGTTTAACACTTTGGGGCATCGCGGGCGATGAGCATACTTGTTGACAGTGCGACCCGTGTGATTTTCCAGGGCGTTACCGGTCGACAAGGTTCCTTTCATGCCGAGCGGGCGTTAGCCACTGGCACCCGGGTTGTCGCCGGCGTGCGCATGGGGAAAGGGGGCACGAGTCACTTGGGTATCCCGGTTTTTGATTGGGTTCGTGATGCAGTCAGTGAGACTGGAGCTACAGCCAGCGTGATTTTTGTGCCGCCGGCGAATGCAGCCGATGCGATTGAAGAAGCCATCAATGCAGGCATTGGCCTGGTGGTCTGTGTTACAGAACGAATTCCTATACTGGATATGGTTCGGGTTCGCTCACAACTTAAGAGCTCAAATACGGTGTTGGTGGGCCCCAATACCCCAGGTATTGCTGTGCCGGGGCAGTGCACTCTTGGGATAATGCCGCAGGGCATCTTCCTGGCTGGCCGTGTCGGTATCGTCTCGCGATCCAGTACGCTAACCTACGAGGCGGTTGAACAGACGACTCGTAATGGCCTTGGCCAGTCGACTTGTGTTGGTATCGGTGCAGATCCGGTTTTTGGCCTCTCATTCGTGGATTGCATTGAACGATTCAACGCCGATCCACAGACCGACGGCATTATCCTCATAGGGGAGGTTGGCGGCAGTTCAGAGGAAACCGCTGCCGCTTATCTGGCCGATATCGAAGACTCCAAGCCAGTGGTTGCTTACATCGCCGGGCAGTCGGTTCCTGTTGCTCGCCGCATAGGCCACGCGGGCACTATCATGCATTATGGCACCGGCACTGCCGAGTCTAAGATGAATGCTTTGGCTTGTGCCGGGGCTACGATCGTTCGTTCCCCCGTGCAGATCGGTGAACAAATGGCGAGCCTGATAGACACCGGTTTGTGATCCAAGGATGTTGCCAACTGAACGCCAGTGGAAACTAAACAGAGGTTGAGTCCCACCCCGCGAGAGCTTTCTTGCAAAGTGGAACTAACTCAGTGAGTTGTTGTTACGGCCGTTCGCCACGGCCCAAGCGGATGTTTACGTCTTCTATAACCTCAGGGAGCTGGTCGAAGGTATCAATGACGTAGTGTGCTCCGCCCTGACGCAGTTTTTCCCGGGTCAGGTTGAGCCGGCGCTGCAGGTCATCTCCGCTGAGTTGCTTACCCTGCTCAAGGGAATCAACATCGATGTAGTTGCTGTAACGAGCGATGCCTACGCCCCAGCATCCTGCCTCGAGCGCTTCGCCAATTCCTGAGACTGTGTCATCAACCTTAACGACGGATTGGACCGGGTGCACGTCCATCAGGTCCAGATTTCGATACACCATGAATGGCTTGGGTCGGGCGCCGTTTACCACTTCGTCGCCAGCCACCGATGCATCCGGAATATAGCCTTGGGTTTTGGCGTCCGCCTCCAGAATATCGACCATGCTGCGTACGAAACCAGTTGAACTACCGATCCGAACCCCTTGTTTTTGCAGGTCCTGGGTCACCTCGGCTACATGTGGTAGCAAGGTGGTGTAATTACGCAGGCAATCAAGCTGCATCGGCACAAAATCTGCAAACATCCGATCTACATCGGATTGGTCCGGATTTTTGCCGTGCACTTCATGCCAGCGATCTCGGATATACGGCTCCTGGGTCAATGCTTGAATGTGTAGGTCTTTGCGCAGGCCCATGGGTCCGCGCGCTTCAGCCATACTGATTTCAACGCCTTGCTCCTTGAAGACCTGAACGAAAACCACGGCCGGTGCAATTACGTAGGCGTCAGCGGTTGTCCCGCTCCAGTCAAGAACCATACCTTTGACCTTGCCGCGGTATTCCCGGTGGTAGACATAGTCGGATCGAATGCTCATGGATATCTCCAGTAATAAGTTAAAGGGAAGAATGACACAGGAGGTGTTCTCCTATGCGCCAAAAAAACAGGCCTAACGGTGATGGTAGGGCAGGGTTCATGGAATGGGTCCGTGGCATTTGCAATGCCAGATGTCAGGCGTCTTTGGCTGGCCCGCAATTGCGCACGCCCATGTGTTGCAGTGTTTCTCGTATCGCCGCCAGTGCGCCGTTGATCTGCTCTAGCCCAATACGCCCGATGCAGCCAATTCGAAAAGAATCGGCAACGGTGAGTTTTCCCGGGTAGATCACAAAGCCTTTTTCACCCATCATGGAATAGAAAGTAGAAAAATCGAAATTAATATCTGCCGGCATATGAAAAGTGACGATGATCGGCGCCTGCAGCGTATCGCTCAATAACGTTTCAAAGCCCATCGCCCGCATGCCTGAGACCAGTGCTTCACAGTTGGCACGGTAACGTGCCCCACGTCCAGTGACGCCCCCTTCGGCGTCAAATTCATTCAGCGCTTGATCAAGCGCCAGAATGCAATGGGTAGGCGGAGTAAAACGCCATTGATCGTTGGCCTCCATTGCGCACCACTGGTCATGCAGGTCCAGTACCAGGCTGTCAGCATTGCCAAGGCACTCGAGCAAAGACGCTTTGCGGACAATGCAAAATCCCATACCAGGCGATCCTTCCAGGCACTTGTTACTTGAAGCGACTACGGCATCAAACGGCGTTTGTCGGGCATTCAAATCGATGGCGCCAAATGCACTCATAGCATCAATGATCAGGCGCCTACCGGTCTGGTGAGCAACAAGTGCCAACTCATGAACCGGATTGATAATGCCCGATGTTGTTTCGCAATGGACTGCGCAGATATGAGTGAGCGCGGGATCGGCATCGAGCGCATTCTTCACAGCTGCCGGATCGACCGGTTGATCCTCGGGCCATTCAAGCACTTCAAAGGCGCGGCCATGGATCTGACAGATGGCCTGCATCCGTTTGCCGTAGGCGCCGTTGATCAGCAGTAACACTTTTCCAGAGCGCGGGACCAGTGTGACCAGCATGGCCTCGACCACAAATGTGCCACTGCCCTGAAGAGGGACACAGGTATAGTTTTCGGCGCCGTTCACGATCTCGACCAGACGCTGGCGCAGCCTACGGTTCAGTTCAATAAAGCGGGTGTCGCGTGAGCCCCAGTCATGCGCCATGGCTGCCTTGACTGAAGGGGATGTCGTCAGCGGCCCCGGGGTGAGTAGCCAGGGATCTCCCGTGGGAGAAAGGGATGGCGTGTCTGCGTTCTTCATC
>JAPKAJ010000272.1 GCA_028825345.1 Arenicellales bacterium
TCGACTAGCATACCGCCCGCCTTAAGTCAGGCCTAGCACCCAACCGATGCGTCTCAGGTGTTGTGTGCACCGATTCTGTAGTGCGAGTTGTATTCCTCCTCACAACTCGCCATGGGTTCCCCCTGCGGACCACCGCGGGGGGGATTCCAGACAACCCCTGCCCTAGTTCGAAAAGCATTGCAGTTATCGGTCTCCCTCGCTGCAATAAAAACGGCACTGACATAGCCCGATACACGCGCCACGAGAGGCGATTTAATGGGCCCAGCCGGTATGGCGAACTTGCGCGATTTCAGACACGGTGACGCGACCCTGTGTGAGCATAGAAACGTCTGCAGAGACCAGACCGATGTCTCTGAGTACATGTGGTGACAAATGCGAAAGCGCTGCGGCCGTTTTCTGTCGTTGGCGACGCATGTGTGCGCGTTGCAAAATGCGGGAAATCGATGCGCTCAGTGCATCGAGCGATTGACCTAGCTTCGTCGACAAGGCACGGGCCAACCGACCGGCGGCTTGCGCACGCATTTTCCGACCGCGAGCGAGGTAATGCTCATAGTCTGTTGGAGCGATTGCTACCGGCCTAAGGTGGGGTAAATCACGCGCGGCCACCGACACAGGAGTCGGCACGTCGTGCATCCACTTGGCGACGACCAGATGGGGAAATAGCGGTGGCTGAGACGTCATATTAGTTTTCCTTTACTATAATTTCAAAGATTGTTTATGGAAGTTAATGTAATATATGGGTTATTTTCCATCTATCAAACGATATCTTTTTGATTTCAGTTTATAATTTCTAATCTATGACTCCATCACGCATGCCACCACTGAATGCGCTGCGGGCTTTTGAGGTTGCAGGACGAGCCCTCAACTTCTCTAAAGCGGCCAGCGAACTGCATGTAACGCCCGCCGCCATTTCTCACCAGATCAAATCACTGGAGGAGACACTGGGTGTAAAACTGTTTCACCGCCTGAACCGGTCACTGCAATTAACCGAGGCCGGTCAGGTCCTTTTGCCTGGTATTCGGCGGGGATTCGCCAATCTGAGCGCTGCCGTCGAGCGGGTTCAGTCTCAGTCTGACTGGGAAAGCCTCACGATCAGCGCGCCACCTGCATTCGGGGCCAAATGGCTAATTCCACGCATCGTCGATTTCAGGAACGATCACCCTGGCATACAAGTCCGCATCGACCCGTCCTTGGAAGCGGTCGACCCCGCTAGAGAGGCTGTGGAAGTGGCCATACGGTTTGGCCAAGGTAACTATCCAGGGCTTCAAGTCGATCACTTGCTGGCTCAACAGGTCATCCCTGTCTGTAGCCCCGCTCTGTTGCACAGCGATCCTCCGCTGAAATCGACCAGCCAACTCATTCGACACACTCTCATTCACTTCGATTCCCCATCAGAGGATCCTGACTGGCCAACCTGGGAGGAATGGCTGCTAGCCAACGGGATCACGCAGATCAATCCGCACCGCGGCCCTCATTTCACCTCACCGAACTTCACCATGCAGGCCGTACTGGCAGGACAGGGCGTGGCATTAATGCCAACGTTAGTGGTTGAGGATGAAATCGCCAATGGCCGATTAGTGCAACCATTTCCCCAACCCTATCCAGGACAATTCGGGTATTACGCCCTGACACGCCGTGACCGCCTCGAAGAACACCCAGTCGCCGCTTTTCGGCGCTGGTTAATTGCAGAGGCGAGCAAAGCTTGACGATGCAAGCGGTCCCATCTGACCGGCGCACCCTGATCCTTACGCTGGGCGCACTGTCTGCTTTAGGGGCGGCGTCAATCGATATGTATCTTCCCGCGCTGCCTTCCTTAGCTGAACAGCTACCAGGCCCCGCTGGCGGCGCCCAGTTCACGCTTAGCGCATTTTTCCTCGGCATGGCCTTCAGTCAGCTGGTCTATGGCCCTTTGTCAGACGCGCTGGGGCGGCGAACAGTCCTTCTGGGTGGCCTGCTACTGTTTGTTCTTGCCAGTCTGGCTTGTGCCATGGCCGAGTCAATCCCCCAGCTGATCGGATTACGCGTGCTCCAAGCGCTGGGCGCCGGCGTGGGGGGCGTCGTCGCCCGGGCTATCGTACGTGACCTTTATCGTGGCAATCAGGCTGCCAGCGCACAATCTCTGATTAACCTGGCCATGCTAATCACCCCGCTTTTAGCTCCGATCATCGGCGGCCAGCTACTCACCCGATTTCACTGGCAAAGCATTTTTCTCGTTCTCGCCTTATTGGGTGTCACTTGCATCGCTCTGACTTTTTTCAAAGTAAATGAGTCACTGCCACCACAAAAGCGAACCACGTTCCATCTGACTACATTGCTTGGCGGGTACGCGCGCGTACTCGGCAACCGATACAGTCTAGGCTGTATCCTGACCGGGGCATTCGCCTTCGGCGCGTTCTTTGCGTACCTCGCCGGCTCACCCTTTGTTTTTATCGAGATTTACGCAGTGCCCGCTGAGCATTACGGCTATTTCTTCAGTACCAACATTGTTGGCATCATGATTGCAGCTTTCATTAACAGTCGTGTTGTGCTCCATGCCGGACCCCTTTTAATGCTACGGATTGGCGTGTGTATCATGGCACTGGCAGCAATCGTTCTGCTGTGGTCTGCCTCAGTACCGGGTCAGCTGTGGCACATCGTAGTGCCGCTTTTTTTCGTTGTTGGCAGCATCGGTATCATCGGCGCCAATGCGATCAGCTGCACATTACAGCCGTTTTCAGATATCGCCGGGACGGCTGCAGCAACCTTTGGGTTTATCCAGATGCTGATCGGGGCACTGGTCGGTACTGCGGTGGGCCTGCTTCATGACGGTTCCGCAGGACCTATGTGCCTTGTTATTGCAGTAATGGCACTGACTGCTCTTGGCCTTTCTCTCAGCTTGATCAGAGAACCACGCAAAGGCACTGAGTAATCAAAGAACAAGCCCCTATCAAACGAACACCGCTGTCAGGGCTTGGGCGCCCTGTGTTTTCGCCTTACAACTTTTTTCAATGGCGAGAGATTAATCTCGTCAAACACTGTTTCCGCTCGTGCACTGAGCACCATTTTCACGGCGACTGCAATATCTTCGGGAACAATGGCATGGGCCAGGTCTTCGCCTGGTTCGAAATCAAGTTGGTCAAAAAAATCGGTGCGCACCATACCCGGATTAATCAGGGTTACTCGGATACCGGCAGCGGCAGATTCCTGCCGCAACGATTGACAAAATCCACGCAAGGCAAATTTAGTCGCACTATATACAGCGCCCCGCGCACCTCCTGCTAACGCGGCCTCTGAGCCGATCAAGACCACATCTCCCCTGCCACGGCGCTTGAGCAGCGGTAGAAACGCTCGCACCACATAGAGCTGACTGGTTAAATTGATGTCAATTAACTCGCGAATTTGCTGGTAAGAGAATTCTTCTAACGAGCCAAACC
>JAPKAJ010000273.1 GCA_028825345.1 Arenicellales bacterium
CTGAGGGTTACCCAGGTAAGCGCTATTACGGGGGCTGCGAGTTTGTCGACGTTGCAGAACAACTGGCGATTGACAGGGCTAAGGAGTTGTTTGGAGCGGCCTATGTCAATGTGCAGCCGCACTCAGGTTCGGGTGCCAACTCCGCTGTGTACATGGCGCTGCTCAACCCGGGTGATACTGTGCTCGGTATGAGCCTTGCCCACGGCGGGCACCTGACTCACGGTGCTGCTGTCAATTTTTCCGGCAAGTTGTATAACGCAGTGCAATACGGCCTGAACACCGATACTGGGGAGATCGACTACGACCAGGTTGAGCAACTGGCCCAAGAGCATCGGCCCAAGATGATTGTCGCCGGATTTTCGGCGTACAGCCGTTTTTTGGACTGGCAGCGTTTTAAAGATATCGCCGACAGCGTGGACGCTTACCTGCTCGCCGACATGGCTCACGTTACCGGACTCGTCGCCGTCGGTCTGTACCCCAGTCCTGTGGATATCGCCGACGTGACAACCTGCACCACGCACAAGACTCTGCGCGGGGCCCGTGGCGGCATGATCATGGCCCGGGCCAACCCTGAGATCGAAAAGAAACTGGCCTCGCTGGTGTTCCCTGGCACCCAGGGCGGCCCATTAATGCACGCGATCGCCGGTAAAGCCGTCTCATTCAAAGAAGCGCTTGAACCTTCATTTAAGATCTACGGCGAACGGGTGATCGCCAATGCACAGGCAATGGCCGACGCGTTTATCGGCCGTGGCTATAACATTGTCTCCGGAGGAACTGATAATCATCTGTTTTTGCTTGACCTGATTGATAAGGGCATCACCGGCAAGGATGCTGACGCAGCACTGGGTCGGGCGAACATTACGGTCAATAAAAACACGGTCCCCAATGATCCACAGTCGCCCTTTGTCACCAGCGGACTGCGTATTGGATCGCCGGCAGCAACGACACGCGGCTTTCGCGAGGCGGAAGTGCGTCAGGTCGTAGAGTGGATCTGTGACATTCTCGATAACCTGGGTGACGAGTCAGTAGTGGATTCGGTTCGCGAGCAGGTGAAAGAGCTGTGCGCACGTTTTCCGGTATATCGGAATGATTGAGGTGGGTTGATTCCAGACCCGGTGGCTATAGTGCGCTACTCGCAGTTAGCTTCTGGTTTTATCAAGGTAAGCTCTTAAGTTTGGCGTGAAAAAAAATCGTTATTCCATTTTCAGCCTGGCCCGCAACGCGGTCAGTTACCACCGCGATTGGCGGGCCGCCTGGCGTAGCCCTGATCCGGCTTCGTCGTATGACGTCATCGTCGTTGGTGGAGGTGGCCATGGTTTGGCAACAGCGTATTATCTTGCCGCCGAGCACAAGGTTGGGCGCATCGCGGTACTGGAAAAGGGCTGGATCGGTGGCGGCAATACCGGGCGCAATACAACCATTGTCCGTTCAAACTACCTCTGGGATGAGTCAGCGCACCTTTATGAGAAATCGCTGCAGTTGTGGGAAGGTCTAAGCCAGGAACTTAACTTTAATGTGATGTTCAGCCAGCGCGGCGTCATGAACCTGGGCCATTCCTTGCAGGACATGCGCGATATTTATCGCCGATCCAACGCAAACCGGCTGAACGGTATTGATAGCGAGATACTTAATCCCGCCCAGATTAAGGCGATGGTGCCGGCCATGAATGTTTCTGCGAATGCCCGCTACCCCGTATTGGGGGCGTCGTTTCAGGCCCGTGGTGGGGTGGCTCGACATGATGCTGTAGCCTGGGGTTTTGCCCGGGCAGCGGATGAGCGCGGGGTGGACATTATTCAAAACTGTGAGGTAACCGGAATCTGCAAAGAAAACGGTGTTGTCACCGGTGTCGAGACCAACCGCGGGATGATTCAGGCCTCTAAAGTGGCCGTGGTGGCGGCTGGTCATTCAAGCGTACTTGGTGACATGGCCGGGTTACGGATGCCTATCGAGAGTCATCCGCTACAGGCGCTGGTGTCAGAGCCTCTCAAGCCAGTGCTCGACACGGTGGTCATGTCCAATGCGGTTCATGGCTATGTCAGTCAATCAGACAAGGGCGAACTGGTGATTGGCGCTGGAATCGACGCCTATATCGGCTATGGCCAGCGTGGCAGTTTTTCAATCATTGAAGGTAACGTTGCGGCGATTGTCGAGTTGTTTCCCATATTCAGCCGGGTGCGGATGCTGCGCCAGTGGGGAGGTATTGTCGATGTCTGTCCTGACGCATGCCCGATCATTTCCAAAACTTCACTCAAGGGGCTTTACTTTAATTGTGGCTGGGGTACCGGTGGCTTTAAGGCGACGCCCGGCTCCGGATGGGTGTTTGCGCACACCGTCGCCCATGACGAGCCGCACGCCTTGAACGCTGCTTTTAATATGGAACGTTTTACCACCGGCGCCCTGATTGACGAACATGGTGCGGCCGGTGTGGCCCACTGATTCCAAGATTATGGATCTCGAAAGTGCTTCAGATTGAATGTCCCTGGTGCGGGCCCCGTGATCAGGATGAATTTCAGTGTGGCGGTGAAGCGCATATTGTCAGGCCAGCCGCCCCCGAAGAGTTATCTGACGCCGAGTGGGCCGATTACCTTTTTAATCGAGCAAATACTAAAGGAGCGCATGCCGAGCAGTGGTGTCACAGCGGTGGTTGCCGGCGCTGGTTTAACCTAGTGCGCGACACGGTTAGCTACAAGATTTTGTCCGTTTACCCTGCCGGCGATAGCCCGCCACAGGAAAAACTATGAGCGGAGCTCGCCGTTTGCCGGCTGGCGGCCTGATTGAGCGCGCGCGCAGTATCACTTTTCGCTTTAACGGTAAGGAATACTCCGGCCACCCGGGTGACACTCTGGCTTCTGCGTTATTGGCGCAGGGAGTGCGGTTGTTCGGGCGTAGTTTTAAGTACCACCGGCCGCGCGGTGTGGTTGGGGCCGGTGCAGAGGAGCCGAACGCTTTGGTTCAACTTGGCGAGGGAGCGTACAGTACGCCTAATCTTCGTGCCACCCAGATCGAGTTATACCAGGGGTTGACGGCCCGTACCGTTAATGGCTGGCCAAGCCTTGCATTCGATATCGGGTCGATCAATAACTGGTTTGCTCGCTTACTTCCGGCAGGTTTTTACTACAAGACCTTCATGTGGCCCCGCTCGGCCTGGACACATTACGAGCGCTTTATCCGGCGGGCAGCAGGGTTGGGAGTCGCACCAACTGCCCCCGATCCTGACCGGTACGACAAAATACATCGGCATTGTGATGTTTTGGTTGCCGGGGGAGGGCCTGCCGGCCTGCTCGCGGCGCTGGCAGCAGCGCGCGCCGGTGCGCGGGTGATCCTAGCGGACGAGCAGTCCCGTTTTGGCGGCAGTCTGTTATACAGCGACGCGAAGATCAGTGGCGAGTCGGCGCTGGACTGGGTA
>JAPKAJ010000274.1 GCA_028825345.1 Arenicellales bacterium
GTCGCTTTCAACCTATCGGGCGCCAGGCTTGGTCGAGGGTTCATCTATTGAGTGCGACAAGTTTCCTGTGGTGCGCCAGCATAGGATCGTGGCAGATTAATAATCCCAGTCGGAGTCTAAAGCCGCAAGTATCGAAGCGGATCGATCGGGCCGGTAGGCGTTGCTGCCTTGAATGAACCAAAAGGCAATTTTCAGGCCCGACAATATTACCGATGAATCCAACAAAGCGCTATTTACAGACGCTGCTGACCTATTACGAAGAGGAGGTTTCTGGCGAGGCCTATTTTGTGGGCCTGGCAGAGCATTTCGCTGAACATGAAACGTTAATGCTGCTGGCAAAAGTAGAGCGCCATGCGGCGCAATCTGTTTTGCCATTACTTGACAAATATGCCCTTAGTCCGCGAGACGAATCGATTCTAAAAGCCGAGGGTGAGGAGGCGGTCCTTCAGCACCAGAATATGGGCTGGCTGCAATTTATGGCACATATCGTACAGCGGTACCCGGGCTACCTAGATGAATTCTTGGCCCTGCAGGCTATGGCGCCCAGGGAGGATCTTTTGGCGCTGAAGATACTAACAGACCACGAAGTGGCGGCGATCGATTTTGCCAGGCGGGAGATTGCTGGCGATCCCGATAGCCTGGATTCATTAAACCAATACCTGCACAGCGTTAAAGACCTAAAACACACCGCTATGAGCCTCAATGAAACTTAATCAACTGAAGGCTGGCAATACTCATTTTCAACTGAAGATCAAGTTGAAGGTTTTGAATAGATATTGAGATACTTAAGGCAGATAACCCGAAGACACGACGCCAGGTTTTTATCGTTCGCAACCAGGCATTGATCAGAAATTTTCTGGATCACACAACGAAACGACAAGGTCTTGCTGGCCCTTACCACCTGTTAAAGCAACGCTTGTGATCTGCGAAGATTATTCTTTAAGTTCCTGCTGGCGCATCGGCATGGGCTGGATAGCATCCAACTTGAGTTTCTCTTCCCCTGGGCCGACAAAAAGGTAGCGGACCTTTCTTTTGCTGCCAGGAAAAAACAAGGTTGGTTCTGCAGTGACCGTAAGTGTTTTCATTGTGCGATCAGGGAAAAGTGTTTTTGCATTGTTAATGCAAAGAACGTCGTCTTTAAGACAAACTACCGCGATCCCCTGTTCTGAGATTTCCTGACTACTGATCCATGGACTCCATTGCTGACTCATGTGTTGCAGTACCGAGGGGTGATCGGGTGAATGAAAGGCAATGCTGTCTGGTGCGTCGTGACCCCCGCCGACTATCCTTAAGGGCATCTGATAGGCCTCATGCCAGAGTTGGGTGATCACCCGACCCAGTTCCTTACCCGGAAACTGGTGCATCTGGTGATGGGTCGAGGCAAGCCCGGTGACAAGCAGCGTGGTGGGCAGCACAAGCACCCAAATGAAGGCAGCCCGGATCATCTGGCGTGATGCCATGACGTGATTGCCTGGGGGCCATTGCAGCAAAAGGACGATGCCGGCCAGGCTTAAGGTGGGACCACCCCATCGACTGGAAATATCGATGCCAGCGGTAAAACCGACCACAGTGGTTCCGAGCAGCGGAAACAAGAACATCCAGTAGATAAAGGAGCGCATTTCTCGACCCGGTAACTGCTGATCACCCGTATCCGCTGCGTCGGGTCTGCCCAGTCCCGTCCGGTAGCGGATAAAGAGAAACACGGCCACAAGGGGGCTAAGGTAGAGCAGTTGCGCGAGCAGAAAACGAATACTTCGCCAGCGGACTTTCAGATCGGTCGGCGCCAGGTAATCTCCAATGTGCGTCACAGTACCGACCTGGTGGGTGAAGACGTACCACAGGTGCCAACCCAAAAGGGCGCAGAAAACCGCCAGAGACAGGTATGGCCCTGGCGTCTTTAAAGATGCGCGTCCTTGAGGAAAGATCAGCAGATAAAGAGCTATCGCGGGTAACATGGCGGCCGAGTAGTACTTGGTTAACATGGCCAGCGCGGCTGCCAGGCCCAATGCGATCCAGTATCGGGTGTGGCCACGTTGGATTGCGAAATAAGCCAGGAGGGTTGTGAGGGCCCACATTGGAATCAGCATGGAGCTGTGATTCAGCCGCATGCCCAAAAAGCTGAAGTAGGGCAGGAACTCGAGCAGGCACACTGCCGCCAAGGCACTTCCCGGGGTCAGGTACTCGCGGGCGAGGCGCCAGACACAATAAAAGGCGGTCAGGAGATTGAGTTGGGTCAGCAGGTTGTAGGCCCAGTTGTTGGTGCCCACCGTGTTCAGGAAGCCAGCGACAACCCAGGGCAGGAAGGGGGGGTGTAAGCGATAGGAGCCCATCCATTCCTGTCCCCAGGCAAAATGCATCATGCTGTCGGTATCCAGCTCGTGTCGAGCCAGGCTTGGGACAACTGTCCAGAAAAGAACGTGAATCAGGGCAAACAGCCAGAATAGATACTGGCAGCGGTGTGCGGTCAAAGCCATCGAGAGGTAAAACGTGTAATCGGGCAGCCAATGGTATCTCTGAACGGGGTAAAGCCCAAAGAAATCGATCCACGTAATCACAAATCACCCAATTAATCGGATCTCCCCTTTGGCATCGGGCAGTTCAAAAATTGAGGGATCTCGCGCCAAGTGGCGGAATCGACCGCCTTGAGGCTCAGAAAAATTAAGCTCTGGTAAGTCAGCGCCTACTTGGTCGAATCTAGCCTCAGCAACAAGTGCCGAGCCCGGTTTTTCAGTATCGGACGTGAGTTGGAAACCATTTGCTGATGAAAAACAGGGTTTTATCAAGTAAATAGTCTAAAACAGCCCTATACCTTGGCAGCCCATTCGGCTAGAATCGCCACCCCGCGATATCGATTGTTGGGGCACGATTGGCCGGGGGACGCCGAGTGAGCGGTCTATTTTCAGCCTGCAGGCCTTAATTAATTGATGGAACGCCGATATTTTGAGGAAATTAACTGTTTACGCTTTTCGGAGGGGTTCCCGAGCGGTCAAAGGGGGCAGACTGTAAATCTGTTGGCTCAGCCTTCGGAGGTTCGAATCCTCCCCCCTCCACCAGGTGGCCGTCGGTGGGCATGGCGACCAGGACCGGGAATAAAGACCAGCATGATGGCGATCGCACGAACCCAATCAGAAAACGGATGCTTTTTGGGCGGGTGTAGTTCAATGGTAGAACCTCAGCCTTCCAAGCTGATGATGTGGGTTCGATCCCCATCACCCGCTCCAGCACTGGGCAGTGCCCACATAGCTCAGTCGGTAGAGCACTTCCTTGGTAAGGAAGAGGTCACCGGTTCAAATCCGGTTGTGGGCTCCATCACGGCGATAACGCCTGGACGGAAGTTAGAGTCGAGCAGCCAGTTAATCACGCACTGTTGAGGAAATCAGAAAGTGGCGAAAGAAAAATTCGA
>JAPKAJ010000275.1 GCA_028825345.1 Arenicellales bacterium
TTGGTGTGGCAGAGAAGATTCGTGGCGAAACGCTCGATGAACTGTACCACCGTGCGGACCAGGCGTGTTACCAGGCAAAAGACAGGGGCCGTAATCAGGTGGTCGTAGCGACGGTACCCGCCATCAAGTCGGCCGAAAATGAATAGCCTCATGAAGTTCAGCCAGAATCCCAGCACCGCAGTGGCCAGACGCTATGCCTGGGTCCGGCATATTGGTTGATGCATTATTGAGTCCAACGAAAGGTAAGAAGAGATGAAACAAAAAGGCTTTACTCTCATTGAACTGATGATCGTCATTGCGATCATCGGCATTCTCGCCGTCGTTGCGATCCCGCAATACAACAAGTATACGGCTCGGGTTCAAGTGGCTGAGGCCTTTATGTTAATGGCGCCTGTCAAGACAGCTCTGATTCTGCATTATCAAACGCATGGTGGGTTTCCGACTATGGCCGACATTGATGAGAGGCACGATGCGTTAGGGATTGCCGAACGGCTTGACCTTGGTGGCGACTATGTGAAACAGCTTATGGTCTTTCATACTTCGGGTCGAATTAGAGTCCAATTTTTTAGTAACACACCTGTTAATGACCTCATAAAGGGGAAAAAGTTTGAACTCCAACCGAAGGAAAGCTCGGGCGTAATCACGTCCTGGACCTGTTTTACTAATGAGGGGAATGGCAACTGGATTGATCAGGAGTACATTAGTTCGTGTGACTGAGAAATTGACGATTCGGTTTTGATCCTGACCGGGTGGGTTAAATAAAAAGCGTAACACCATCGACCACGCCGACCGCAAGCGTCAACAGTACGCTTGCCAGATGCAGCCGTTTAAAAGTGGCTGTCCTTGCTTCGTCCCGCGCCCGATTAGTGGCTGGGATCAACGCGTAAGCCAGTAGCGCAAATCCCAAGGCGAGCCCTCCGAGTATGGCGCCTGCCGTGAAGCCAGCCAGTTGGCTGGTGATACCCATTGCGAGACCCAAACCTGCAAGAATTAGAAAGAAGCGTGGGAACAGGGCACGCAGAAAAGGACCACTGGCACCGTTCTTCAGCTGCGCAAACACCAACGGGGCAACCACGGCACTTTGAAAAACAATGATCCCAAGGGAGACCCCGCCAAGAAGGTAAGCCAGTTTAATCATGGTTCTTTAATGACCTCGAGGTTCGACTGGTTGTCGTATAGGAAAATTAATTAGCAATCTGAAAGCATACATGGGTACAGCCAAGGCGGCGTGAAAGGGAGCCCGCTTGAGGTAATAGTCTTTTGTCTTGATCTTGGTGAACAATAGGCCCCAGGTATAATGCCTTTATAGATCAAGCGTATTATCACCCGAATGTTAATGGCTCTTACGTTGAAATGATTCCGGTTATTCTCTCTGGTGGCGCCGGCACACGCCTGTGGCCGCTATCACGATCATTGCACCCAAAGCAGTTTCATGCGCTGACTGGAAAGAAAACCTTGATTCAGCAGACCGCGCTGCGCCTGAAAGATGCCGGCTATGCCAACCCGCCACTGGTATTGTGTAACGAGGATCACCGCTTCATGGTGGCAGGCCAGCTGGACGAGGTGGGGATTTCACCCTCGAGCATCATCCTCGAGCCCGTTGCCCGGGGCACGGCGCCAGCTATTGCCGTGGCAGCTAAGCTGGTTCAAGCACAGCACAATGACGATGTGATGGCCGTGTTTCCCGCAGATCATGTTATTGCAGATAACGATGTATTTAGGGCAGCGCTGGACCAAGCTGTGGCGCTGGCGAGTGAGGGCCACCTGGTGACATTTGGCATCACACCGCAAAGTGCCCATACCGGTTATGGGTATATCCGTCTTAAAGGCGAACTCGAAAAAGGGGTGGGGCAGGTCGATAAGTTTGTTGAAAAGCCCGATGCCATCACTGCACAGGCCTATCTGGATCATGGCGGGTATTTCTGGAATGGTGGGATGTTTGTTTTTAAGGCATCGGCGATGCTTGAGGCCTTTGCCGAGTATGCACCAGACGTGTTGGTGGCCTGTAACATGGCTGTATCCGGAGCGCAGTCGGATGGGTATTTTTTGCACCTGGAAAAGAGTAGTTTTGAGTCGACCCCAGCGAATTCTATCGATTATGCGGTCATGGAAAAGGCATCGCGCACGATGATGGTGCTACTGAATGCGGGCTGGGGCGATATTGGCTCATGGGCTTCCCTGTGGGAGTCTCTTGATAAAGATGAGCGCAACAATGCCAGTCAGGGCGATGTCATTCTTAACGATACCGACAACAGCCTGGTGATCTCCGAGCGTGGCCTGGTTGCCACGATAGGGGTGAGCAATCTCGTGATTGTGGATACGCCGGATGCCCTACTGGTCGCAAAGCGTGATCATAGTGGTGAACTCAAACAGTTGGTAGGAGGCCTAACTACGCAGGGCCGCGCTGAGGTGCAGCATCACCGACGAGTCTATCGGCCCTGGGGCAGTTTTGAAGCTATCGACCAAGGTCCGCGCTTTCAGGTTAAACGTATTGTGGTGGACCCAGGCAAGAAACTTTCTTTGCAGCGCCATCAACATCGGGCAGAGCATTGGGTCGTGGTGAATGGTCGGGCGCGGGTCACTGTGGGTGACAAGACCTTCATACTGGAGGAGAACCAGTCTACCTATATACCGCCTGGCACCATACACCGCCTGGCGAATCCGAAAGACAGGCCGCTTGAGATTATCGAAGTGCAGTCGGGCGATTATCTAGGCGAGGATGATATTGAGCGCCTCGAGGATGACTACAACCGCAAAAACGAAGACTGAGCTTGTTTAATTCTTGACCCTGGAGTCAGGAATCGTTAGGCCTCCCTGAGATGGCGTGATATTTTTGGGTTGACTCCTGTATCCGTGCGACCGCGTCTTGTGGCAGCCATTCGGTAGCAGGCTGGTCGGCCTCATAATGGCCGTACCGATCTTCCCCGCGGATCAGCATTGCCGAATCGGAGTCGGATTTTTTCTGGCGCATGCGAGGATTGATGTACTGGATGTTAAGGCCAATACGTCGATCATCACTGGTGTTGGGATTCGAGGCATGAATAGTCCAGCCGTGGTGCAGTGAGGCTTCTCCGGGTTTTAATGGGCAAAGCACTGCATCTTCTTCACGGACATTTTCTATTGTCTGCGATTGCAGTAACACATTGTCAGGGTCATTACCCGTTTTCTGGTCGCAGATACCCTGCGTATGACTCCCGGGGATCATCCGCATGCAACCACTTTGGGCAGATGCCATCGAGAGCGCCAGCCAGGCTGAGACCTGCTCATCGCCATCAAAACCCCAGTAAGCCAGATCCTGGTGCCAACTTACAAAAGCCGGTGTCGCGGGTTCCTTGATGACGTAGGCCACGTTATACAGCAGTATGTCAGGGCCCAGAATTTTCTCAACAAGATCGACCAGA
>JAPKAJ010000276.1 GCA_028825345.1 Arenicellales bacterium
TGGGATCGAAAGCACCGTGCGTGTGATAAGACGCCGTGGTGGTGGTTCCAGAAGGTACGTTCAACGGCGAACCCAGATTGACTTTATCCACGGTACCTTTTTTAGGCTCGGCAGCACTGAACGTAGCATCAGCGTTGCGATACACCCAGCCGCCATATTCGCGGTTCTCGGCAACTGATGTCGGGTTGATGCCGTTGACTACATTGTAGGCTGCATCGGTTTGACTGGAGTAACGTAACCGCGAATCGGTGCTATCACTACCGGAACTGGCAACCAGCGCTATTCCAACTGCTGCTGCTGCCAGCAACGCAGTGCCGGCAATGCCCGATTGATCTTCATCGCCCTGGTTCGCAAGCATTCCCCCGGGGTGTCCAAAACGGCCAGACAGACTGACCATCCAGCGTTGATAAGCGCCATCCGCATAGCGCGTGCTCTCGCCGTGGCGAAATTGCACCGCCAATTGAGCCAAGGAACCTAGTCCCATTTGCCAGCCTATTATGCTGAGCCCCGCCTGATCGGGAGCGGTCACATGAGTCGCGTGTAATTGCCCCAGGGGTAAATTCAGATTCAGCGCCAGGGCATGAGCCGCTACGCCATCAGGTCGATCGACCTGAAATACCTGGGCACCTGCCTGTCCCGAACGCACGCCCAAAAACCAGCTGGTTCGATCAGGAGCATCATCCGCTTCAATCAGTGAGCCGCCAGCTGTCCAGTGCAACCCAAAAGGATAAAGATCAAAAGCAGCACCAGAAAAACTGACACCCGAATTTCCAATTGAATGAAACAAGCTGGCATCACGACTGGAATAAGCATCTGCGAGCGATGAAAGGCCCTCGCCACTGCCCCAAAAACCGCTTGCACTGAAACTTGACTGATTGATGCTGCCCACAAACATCTGCTCATCGCCAGCAAAACCGGCGAGTGTACGAAACTCACCGGCCCCGGGGATCGGCGATACTTGCATCCACAGTGGTGAAGTCGATTCAACGGTTTCAGCCGCGGCAGGCAAACAAACCAACCAAAGAAAAAGCAAGCTAAAAGGCAACGAAGTCGGTAGCGCTCTGGGCATGTCGGTTAAGGTCAAATCAGAAATACGAACAACGCACAGACTAACTGATCCTAGCCGGACTGCCAACTCCCCTGACCTGAGTCGCGCCCAAGATACCTGTTTAGCGCCAAGATCTTTAGAATCGCTCGATGAAGTTTCGTGAACTGTTGCTCGCCAGTTGTGTTCCCTTGACCTGGGGTCTGGGGTTCACGCTATCCAAAGCCGCGCTTGCTGAGTTTCCACCGCTTATGCTGATGAGCATGCGCTTTCTTATTGCTGCGCTCGTTTTAGTCTGGTTCGTCCCGTTCCCACGCAACTGCCTGAAGGATCTATTCTGGATAGCGCTGGTCGGTTCCACGATCCAGTACGGCCTGACCTTTACCGGGCTTTCGATGATCGATGCCTCGCTTGCCATTATAGTGGTGCATCTGGAGGTCCCTTTTGCGGTACTGCTGGCGGCAGTTGTATTTCGTGAGCGCCCAGGCCTGCAACGCCTGTTAGGAATGACTGTCTCTTTTGTCGGCATCATATTGATTGCTGGACTGCCGAGCGTAGAAGGTCAACTCTTCGCAATTGTGCTTACCGGCAGCGGCGCGCTGGTCTGGTCCGTGGGGCAAATCATGTACAAGCGTATCAGCAACCGCATTACCGGGTTAGCGGCAGTCGCCTGGATCGCGGTTATGGCTGGGCCGCAGATGCTCGTTGGATCGATGCTGTTTGAGAACGGTCAGCTGACAGCCCTGATCAACGCCACCTGGGTTGGCTGGGGGAGTGTTGTGTATCTCGGCTTGGTTATGACTGTGCTTGGCTATGGAATCTGGTACACCGTGCTGGCGCGTAACCCGGTATCTCATGTGATGCCGGTGCTTTTACTGTTGCCGGTTTTCACCATTGCCGCTTCGATACTACTGCTCGGAGAGCAGCCCTCGACCGCGGTCTTGTCCGGTGGCGCAATCGTACTGTGCGGTGTGGCGCTGATTGTCTTTACCCGCTCCCCGCAAGGACCAAAAACTTCAAACGCTCCATAAGAATACCGCCGGGCGCGGTTTGATCAGGATTCAGATAAAAAGACGTTATAGGAGTAAAATCGCGGTTGGGATTGTTTAAGCCAGCGTAGCGCTTGCGCTCACCAGCATTGTGGCGCTTTTAGTGTTGCTCGGCGTCACGCTCAGTTGTGCCGGCTAAAGCCATATCCAGTGAAAACCTTGCACACCCCATGAGCTCGATTCCGCCCGCATCAATACCCACGCCGATTGATACTTGGAAAATACCGCTTGCGGCGCTTACTGCGCGCCGCCGTGACTTTCAAAGACTCCTTAACCCGGCCGAGCAAGCCCGGGCTGCGCGCTTTGTTTTCGATCACGATCAAGAGCGCTTTGTTATCGCCCGGGGCGTCTTGCGTACAGTCCTTGGATATTATCTATCGGTCCCTCCGGCCACTATCGGCTTTAACTACGGACCCCACGGAAAACCGTCCGTGCAGGAATGCGCTCTGGAATTCAATCTCTCGCATGCATCTGACTGGGCCTACCTGGCCATCAGCCAGAGTGCGCCGGTCGGTATAGATGTTGAACGCTTGCGCGTACCCTCGCGCCATGGATGGCTTGATCTGGCGCGGCGTTTTTTTTCTGCATCCGAGGTGGCCGAGCTGACTGCCATGGCGCCAGATAAACAGACCGAAGCCTTTTTTGCCTGCTGGACCCGCAAGGAAGCCTATATCAAATTACATGGTCGGGGGTTATCACTGCCATTGGCGCAATTCTCGGTAAGCGCCGCCCCTGACTCAAAGGCGGCCCTGCGCACTAGCGAATGGTTGCCGGGCGATGTGTCCCGCATAGCCATGCATGATCTCACCGCGCCACAAGGGTATCGAGCCTGTGTCGCGGCTCACACTGAAAGCAGTATCATCGTATGCCAGAGCCAGTGGGCCGACTTAGCGTTAAAAAAGTTTTGACTAAAAAACTCACTGAGTGCTCCGGCCCGTTAGAATCGAAAACATGAAATACGAAAACATCCTGCAAACTATCGGGGCGACACCAGTCATTCGCCTTAACAGCTTCAAGGATCACCAGGCGGGTGCTCTGTGGGTAAAGCTTGAGAGTTTTAATCCGGGCGGATCAGTTAAGGATCGCCCGGCACTTAACATGATCGAGGACGCGGAGCAACGCGGTGTGCTCAATCCCGGAGACACGATCGTTGAGCCAACCTCTGGCAACACCGGGATTGGCCTCGCCATGGTTGCTGCCGTCAGGGGCTACCCCGCGGTCTTCGTCATGTCCGAGGATATGAGCGAGGAGCGCAAGGCGATTCTGCGCGCTTATGGTGCCCAGGTGATACTCACCCC
>JAPKAJ010000277.1 GCA_028825345.1 Arenicellales bacterium
GTGTGTGCGGCTCGTGCGTTGGATTCACACTTGCCCGAGGCGATATATAGAATTCACGAGACCCCAGATCCGGACGCAGTTGCTGATTTGCGACGCGTGCTGGGCTTTTTTGGGGTCAAACTCCCTGGCAGAGGTGTGCCGCCGGCGCTTGATTTCTCCGCCGCGTTGACGGCAGCACGAGAAAAAGGGGCACCAGTCGCTGCTTTGCAGATGCTGATGTTGCGAACGATGAAGCAAGCCCGTTATGCCTCTTGTGCACAGCCTCACTTTGCCCTGGGATTTGACCGTTACACTCATTTCACCTCCCCCATCCGGCGTTACGCCGATCTGGTTGTGCATCGATTGTTGAAACGAATCTTGGGGCTCGGTTCGAGTGTTGAGCCGACAGGGGGTCCCGGAGAGCTGGCCGAAGTTGCCGACCATTGTTCCGTAACGGACCGTCGGGCTGAGGAAGCCTCGAGAGAGGTCACTGGCTGGTTGAAGGCCGAGTTCATGAACCGTCATATCGGTGAGACCTTCACCGGCAGGGTCTCGGGGGTCACCGCATTTGGTGTGTTCGTTACTCTGGACCTGTTTCAGGTGGACGGATTAGTGCATATTTCGGAATTGGGTAATGATTATTTCCATTTCGACCCCAGCCTTATGCTGCTAGTGGCAGAACACAGTGGGCACCGAATTTCTCTTGGGGACGCCATAACAGTGCGTGTCGCCGGCGCCCGGCCTGATGAAGGTAAGATTGATTTTGTTCCGCTTGAGCCTGTCGGCGGCGAAAACAAAGCACGCCGGAAAAGGCGAAAATCTAAGAAACGCTAGGGAGTGGTTTTGAAAGAAGGTAAACGCGCGCCGGATAACCAAATCAACGTACTGTGTGGCTTTCATTCGGTAGAGGCAGCCTTAGGTGATCCGCGGAGTCTCGGCGAGTTGCTGCATGATGCCACCCGTCGTGATCCACGACTGTCACGCTTGTTGGGATTAGCCAAATCAAAAGGCGTGACCTTGCACCGTGCAACCCGCGCAGAGCTGGATGCGCTAAGTGGCGGCATACGCCATCAAGGGCTGATCGGGTTGCTGAACCGGGCGCCCGCTGGAAAACTTCCAGCGTTAAAACTCTGGTTGGAATCCCAAAGCGGTTGCCCGCTGGTGTTGATTCTTGACGGCCTACAGGATCCTCGCAATGTGGGCGCTTGCCTGCGAACCGCAGCAGCAGCTGGAGCTGAGGCTGTTGTTTTTCCGCAGCGGGTTGGCGCAGGCCTCACCCCGGCGGCGTTACGGGTCGCTTCAGGTGGAGTACACAAGCTCAAGATCTTTGAGGTCAGCAGTTGGTCCCGGGCCTTCGAGTACATGAAATCTGCGGGTTTGTGGGTGGTTGGTACTGCTGAGGATGGAGATCAGGACCTTTATGATTTTGATCTTGTTCGGCCTCTTGCTTTGGTCGTGGGCTCGGAGGCGACCGGTTTGCGTCCGGTGACCAGGAAGTTTTGCGACGCGGTATTGCGCATCCCGTCGGCGCATGCTTTGTCGAGTCTTAATGTAGCAGTGGCAGCAGGCGTAGCCTTGTTCGAAGTTCGCCGGCAACGCGGCTAACAGCGGCAGTAGATAAACTGTTTTACTCAGCGGTGGTTTTTGCCCGATATTCGCAAAGATCCGAAATTACACAGCTTGGGCATTGCGGAGTGCGGGCTTTGCAGGTATAGCGACCGTGAAGAATAAGCAAATGATGGGCGTTTTGTTGATAGGCTAGTGGAGTAGTTTTCAGCAGGCGTTTTTCAACCTGAAGCACGTTGGCCCCTGGCGCTATCCGGGTGCGGTTAGCAACCCGGTAGATGTGCGTGTCTACTGCGATAGTCGGTTCGCCAAAAGCAGTATTCAGAACAACATTAGCAGTCTTGCGGCCCACGCCCGGCAGGGCTTCAAGCGCCGCTCGGGTACGCGGCACTATGCCTTTATGACTATCGATCAGAATTTTGCAGGTTTTCAGTATGTTTGCGGCTTTGGTGTTATAAAGACCGATTGTCCGTATATGCGTCTTAAGTCCACTTAGTCCTAGATCAAGCAGAGCCTGAGGTGTGGCTGCTGCCCGAAAGAGCCCGCGAGTGGCACGGTTTACAGAAACATCAGTTGCCTGTGCCGATAAAATTACGGCTATCAGCAGCTGGAAATGTGTTCGGTAGGACAGTTCTGTTTTCGGGTTGGGTGTGGCTTTTTCAAGCCGTCGAAATATTTCAGCCCGATTACGGGAATTCACCTTTTGCTCCTTCGCACCCTTTTACCTTGAATTCGGGCGACACTTGCGGCGATCTCCAAACGGCGGGTGGCCTGCTCGGTCAAAAGGGGTTGTGGCTGAGGAGTATTCATGCCGGCGGATTGCCGCTTTTGTCTACTTGCAAAGCGGGCTCGATATTGTTTGGACTTTGACTCGCAAATCCCTTTATCGGCCGCGTGGGCGGTGCCTTTGGGCAAAACTGTTTTAATGCAGTCAACCGGGCAAACTGGGATACACAAGTCACACCCTGAGCACTCAGCGGTCACAACCGTGTGCATTGTCCTCGCACTACCCACGATTGCATCCACCGGGCAGGCCTTGATGCACAGCGTGCATCCAATGCACAGTGTTTCATCGATTTCTACCGGTTTGGCCGGGCGATAAACACCGAAAGCGGGATCTAGCTTCGAACATGCCTGCTTGGTGAGAGCCCCAAGCAAAGCGAGTGTCTGGGAGCCGCCTGGAGGGCAGCGGTTAATCGCGACGTTCTGGCCGACAATCGCCTGCGCATACGCAAGGCAGGAAGCAAACTCGCAGCGCATGCATTGTGTTTGGGGTAGGCAGGCATCAACAGAGTCCACTGTGATGCCCGGCGTGGGATCGACAAACATTATCGGAGGATTTTCTGTAGTGAGTCCAGGAAGCGATCGATATCTCGATCAGTATTGTAAAGGTACGGTGTAACACGAAGTGAGTCGCCACGGATGCTGACGTAGATCTGATGCTGTGCGAGGCGTTCACCTATGTTTGCGGGCAGGCCTTGAGGAAAGCGTAAGCCTAGAAAATGTCCTGCCCGCTGGTGCGGCTCAACCACCTCCAAGCCAAGTTCCTTGGCCCGCTCAGCAATCGCGCTTGTTGTTCGACACAACGTCGCCTCTATTCGTGAGACCTCCCAGGAAAGAACCTGCTGAAGGCTGTTCAGTAATACTGGTAACAGCGCAAAATTAGCCTTCTCTCCAACATCGAAGCGCCGAGCCCCAGGCGCGAACTCATCGCGGTAGTTGACGAGCTCTGAAAATTTAACGGCATCGAGTCGGGAAAACGGTCCGAACTCCAAAGGTGCCCCTTGTTGGTACTGCGGCGCAATGTACAAAAGGCCGGTTGAGTATGGGCCGAGCAGCCAT
>JAPKAJ010000278.1 GCA_028825345.1 Arenicellales bacterium
CGCCATCAACTTCACCGATGGCTGGCGTCAGTGCATCACGACTGATGCTCCCTGTTCCTATTATTCCGAGTCGCAACATGGTTTACCCCAAAGTGTAAAGCGTCGATTCTACCCTCGAGCCAGATATTTACGATACGATCATCAACGAGTCAACAACCATCACTGCCCGCCTGATTCAAGATCAGTGCAAGATTTCTGTCGCGGGCCTTAATCGCGCTCCACTATTGATAGCGGCCAAGTGTTTATAGCAAATGCTGGCAGGAGGGGGTGTTAATACTGCCTATACTCTTTTAGAGTTTGTACGTGTATAGCTTGAAGGGGTTATATGATTGGGTCGCGGATTTAACTTATAAAATTAATCCAGTGGTGCGTGCAGCGTAGTTTTGCTAGTAACAATGCCGCCACGATTGCCTATTTCGAGAGATCCATAACGTTGTTTGAAGCATTCCGGCAGCGGGCGATCATCAAGAATCGATAACCAAAGCCGCATCAAATGGCGGCGTTTATCCGAATCGGGCCAATCTAGAAAAGCTGTGCGGTCATGCAGTTGAGAATGATTGTAGACAAACTGCATATCACCAGGTTTCAATTGCATCGCAAAATTAAGTTTTGGATCATTGGCTAGTGCATCAAACATATCAAGGGCTTCAATGTGGGCATCTGTCAAGCGCATCGCGCCTTCAAATCGTTGGGCGCTGTTAATGTATTGGCGCTGATAAAACACAGTAAGGTGACCTTCGTGCCAATTAAACACGGGGATTTCCATGTAAGGTTTAGCGCCTTGTGGAATTTCACCGCGTCGGTCAGTTGCAATAGGATCAAATAATTTCTCGAGCAGATCAGGACGTTGTGCGCGCATCTTATTATAAATAGTGGCTGCGCTTACCAACAGCGACATGCCGCCTTCTTTAGCTTCTCGAATACATAGTAAACCCACGACATCAGCACTATCGGTGTGGAAGCTCTGGCGTTCAGTGGTTTGATAAATTCGGGTATTGGTGTCATTTGAGTTTGCTCCGGTATCACGCACATGCCCTAAAATATGCCCAGCTGCATTCTGTGATCTAGCTCTGCCCAGATAAGCACCTATGCCACAGAAAACTGTTGCTGCGAACTGTTGGGTGTAACCACCAATTGGAAGCCCTCGAATTACTTCAATTCCATTTCCATGTAATAGTTTTTGCTGTAAATCTCTTAAATGATCTGCGAATCGACCAAGCGGAAAGTCGGCAGCAGAAATTTCACCTACATCACGTCCCAACAACAGGTAATGGTGTGCAGCCGCTTCAAGTTCAACTATGTTCTCACCGCTGAGGTTCAATAACCAGGTGTCTTGGTTATTCGCCATGTCTGCACCGACCCAGGCTGCGGGGCCTGTGATTGCTGATGGTAGAGTTGCATCTAGTGTCATTTATTTTTCCTACTTAACTGAATAGGGCCAATCAAGATTATCGCGTGTATTGAGGATCCGCTGGTTATCAAGAAGATCCTGGATCACTTGGATGCAAAGTCAAGAGCGCTAGGCTCAGATAATCAACTGCCAGAACCGCGAGCGCTTCCTCAAGTAAGCCTCTTTAACTACTAACAATTACAGGGAATGTAACAACAGAGGCTTGCATTACGCCAGCAAAAGGTTGTTGAATAGCCGGCAAACCTCATCGGAACGATGAGGTCGACACTTTGCAATTAGCAAAACAAAACCTTGAACCTCGTAGGGAGACGTTTCCAATGGCAGGCTACATACTTACCGACCCCAATTTCAGCGACGGCACGCGCGAAGACGTTATCGAGAAGATTATGGACCAGCTCCGTGGACGCGATGGCGTGAAGCTAATTGGATACGAGCCCGACGCTGATTTTGATCGTCTGCCGGCTGAAGTGCTCGGACGCCCCGAGGCAGTGAGAGATGCGCTGCTGGACGCTGCCGGCAAGGCCTACGAGTTGATCGATATGGATCAGCAGCACGGCCGCCATCCGCGTATTGGGGCCGTGGACACGATAGAGATCTACCCGGCTAAGGGTATCACGATCGAAGACTGCGTCGAGTTCGCAGAGGAATTGGGTCAGGAGCTCTACAACCGCTACGACGTGCCGATCTATTACACCGGTAAGAACGCACGCCGCCCCGACCGCGAAGGCCTGACCGCCATCCGCAAGGGTAATTACGAGGGACTCAAAGAGTCCGTCCTGGTCGATCCAGAGCGCGCTCCCGACATCGGGCCCGCGAAGCTCCATCCGACAGCGGGCGCCACCATCGTCGGCGCGCTGGAGGAACATGATGCTTATTTCAACGTGGTGCTGGATACGACCGATCTGGATATCGCGAAGAAACTGGCTCGTGCCGTGCGTGGCAAACATGGCGGCTTCTTCAATATCCAGGGCGTGATCGGCCTGCCTCAGACTCACCGTCGCACCGGCCAGGCCTGCACGGTGGTGTCCTGCGAGATCAGCAACCCTCTGCAGACTCCAATCCACCGCGTCTTCAATCTGTTGAAGGCCGAGGCTGCGCGCTATGGGGTTACTGTTCTGGCCGGGCAAGTTTGTGGCACGATTTCGGCCGAGGTGCTTGTCCAGACCGCAGAGTGGTACCTGCAGCTCGAGGGGATCAACGGGCCTTGGGATTACAAGACCCAGATTATCGAGAACCATCTCTTCGAACTCGAGAATTAGATCCCACTTCCTTGGTGATTGCCTGGGCGGCTCAGGGAGTGGGCACCAGACCAGTCCATACGGGTTAGCACAAAATTAGAGAGGACAATAAAAATGCTCGTAGACTTATCGGTTGAAGAATTCAGCCAGGTGCTTGGATCTGATTCACCCGCGCCCGGCGGTGGCAGCGTGGCGGCGCTTTCGGGAACCCTCGGAGCGGACCTGGTTTCAATGGTCTGCCGACTGAGTATCAGCAAGAAAGGGTTCGAATCCTTTGAGAGCGAACTCGAAGAGATCTTCGACAACGCCCAGGCCCTCTCAAAAAGCCTGCTGAAACGGATCGACCTCGATACCGAAGCGTTCAACGGCGTGATGGCCGGATTCAAAATGCCCAAAGAGACTGACGACGAAAAAGCGGCAAGACGAGACGCTGTCCAGGCCGCCTACAAGGAGGCGGTTCAGTCGCCTCTAGGGATCGCGCGCGAATGCCTTGCGGTCTTGACACTGGCCGAGAACCTCGGCGGAAAATCTAACCCCAACACGCTGAGCGACCTTGGTGTCGCATCGCAGCAGGCCTATGCCGGGTTGGCGGGAGCGATTATGAATGTGAACATCAATTTACCCTCTATCAAGGACAGGGATTTCGTAGACGCAACCTTGTCGGAGACGTCAACTTTCCTCGAAGACGGCGGCAAGATCAGGGACGCCGTTCATAAATATGTATCGGAAA
>JAPKAJ010000279.1 GCA_028825345.1 Arenicellales bacterium
GAGGTTATGCCGAGATGGCGCGGGTACCAGCTGATTGCGTGGTCCCGTTGCCGGATGGCCTTGAATTACGTGATGCAATGGCTATTGGCACGGCGGGGTTTACGGCAGCGTTGGCCATGATCCGCCTGGAACACAATGGCCAAAGTCCCGAGCAGGGACCGATGATTGTCACTGGAGCCACCGGCGGCGTCGGCAGTATCGTGATCGATATGCTCGCCGCCAAAGGCTTCGAAGTGGTTGCTTTGACCGGGAAGTCTGATCAGCATGATTACCTGAGGCAACTAGGGGCATCGGATTTTATCGATCGACACAGTTTCGAGATGAGTGGCCGACCGCTGGAAAAAGGCCTATGGGGTGGGGCGGTGGATAACGTCGGCGGCGATACCTTGGGTTGGCTGACTCGTACTGTCAGGCCTTGGGGTAATATTGCATCTATCGGTAACGCCAGCGGCATAAAGTTGGAGACGAATGTCCTGCCGTTTATCCTGCGTGGCGTCTCACTGCTGGGTATCAATTCGATCGAAATGCCGACATCCCTTCGCAATCTGGCTTGGCAGCGGCTGGGGAGTGACCTGAAGCCGGCACATTTGAAATTGATCGCGCCAAAAACTATCTCATTCGATGAACTGCCTGGGGCTTTCGATGACTACATCGCAAGTGCGGTGACAGGACGTACCGTGGTTAGGATTGGACGTTGACGGCAGCCCAAGACGAGAAACCAGAGGAGGCCTCGCGTCAGGATTACCTCTACTGGCAACGGGTCACGACCCGTTGGGCAGATAATGATGTTTATGGGCACGTAAATAACGCGGTCTATTTCAACTATATAGACAGCGTAGTGAACCAGTTTCTGATTGAAAACAGTTTGCTGGACATCAAAGATAGTCCGACGATCGGTCTGGTGGTGCAATCGCAATGTCGGTTTTTCCACCCACTGGCGTACCCGGGGCAGGTGGACTGTGGCTTGCGGGTCAGGCATTTGGGCACCACCAGCGTAGGCTACGAGGTGGGGATGTTCGCCGAAGATATTGAGGCCGCCGCCGCCATTGGCGGCTTCACGCATGTGTTTGTTGATCGGCAGCAGCGCCGGCCGTGCCCGGTTCCGGATCGGGTCCGCAAGGCGCTGCAGGCACTTATTTGACCTATGGAGTAAGAAGAACTGATGTATCGAAAAAAAATGAGTGGCTCGGCCTTTCGCAAAGCGCCCCATAAAGCGGTAACCCTGCTTGGTATGTCTGGGTCTGGCAAGACCATGCTGGCATCCAAACTACCGCGGCACAACTGGTTTCATTATTCCGGGGATTACCGTATCGGCACTCGCTATATGGGTGAGCCAATCCTCGATAACGTCAAACGTGAAGCCATGATGGTGCCGTTTCTGGCAGACCTGCTACGCTCGGATTCCATTTACCTGTGTCACAATATCACGATCAATAATCTGGCTCCAATCGCAACATTTCTGGGAATGATCGGAAACCCGTCGATGGGGGGGCTTTCGGTCGCTGAATTTAAGCGCCGGCAGAGCCTGCATCGTGGTGCAGAGATCGCGGCGATGATGGATGTACGCGAGTTTATTGGCAAGGCGCAGGAGACTTACGGCTACCCTAATTTCATCAATGACGCCGGCGGCAGCCTCTGTGAACTCGACGAACCATCGGTGCTTCAACAATTAGCCGAAGATACTCTGATCCTCTATCTCAAGCCGCCAGAGGCGATGCTCGCCAAGATTATTGAACGTTCACTGCTTGATCCCAAGCCTATGTACTATCAGAGCAGTTTTCTCGACCGGGTGTTACCGGAGTATCTTGCAGAAAAAGATCTTACCTCGGCGGATGAGATCGTACCCAACGACTTTTTTTGTTGGATATTTCCTCGGCTGGTCGAGCATCGCCTGCCGCGGTACCAGATAATTGCTGATGAGTACGGCGTCGTTCTGGAGGCCGACCGGATTGATGGCATTCGTAGTGAAGCCGATTTTATAGAGCAGATCTGCGAGGCTCTGGGTTAACGGTGCCGATCGTCGCTAATTCAGATTTGCCCAGCTTCGAGCGTTTTCGGCGCGAGGGTGGCGAAGTGCTTAGCGCGGGCCGGGCCGGGTCACAGGATATCCGGGAACTGCATATTGGGTTGATGAATAACATGCCCGACGCAGCACTTGAATCGACAGAGCGGCAGTTCTTGCGCCTCATCGGCGGCTGTAACCGCATTGCTCAGTTCTATGTCTATCCTTTCTCCCCGCCAGAGGTTCTACGCACAGATCAGACTCAGGCACATATTGAAAAGTACTACTATGATTTCGCGCAGCTTAAAGAAGAAGGGCTTGATGCCTTGATTGTCACTGGAGCCAATCCGGTTTGCACACACCTGCCGGATGAGAACTTCTGGGAGCCGATGTGCGAAACCCTGGATTGGGCTGTACAGAACGTGACCTCTACCTTGTGCGCCTGTCTTGCAACTCATGCGGCGTTTTCGCATTTTCACAATATAGAACGCCAGCCGTTGGCGGCCAAGCGCTGGGGTGTATTCAGTCATCGGGTTGTACTGGAGCATCCGTTTGTGCGTAACGTCAACACACGATTTAATGTGCCCCACTCGCGCTGGACTGAGATTACCGCTGAGCAAATGATGCAAGCATCACAACTGGTGTTGGTTGAGAGCGAAGAGGCTGGGATACACCTGGCAACCAGTGCTGATGGGCTACGTCTGGTTTTTTTTCAGGGGCATCCTGAATACGATGACTTCAGCCTGCTTAAGGAGTACAAGCGAGAGGTCAACCGCTTTTTGGCCGGCGAGATTGATGATTACCCCCATTACCCGGATCATTATTTCAACAAGGAGGCTCTTTCTTTGCTGGAGGCTTATCGTGAATCAGCGATTCAGGCGCGCCAACAAGGCGTTTCTTTCGATGATTTCCCGGAACAGCAAATCCCGGTGGAAAATACCTGGGGCGATACGGGCAAGATGATTTTTAACAACTGGCTTGGCACCGTATACCAGTTGACAGGCCAGGATCGACGAGCGCCCTTCATGCCGGGCATAGACCCTGACGAACCCCTCGCCCAACTGTTTTAGGGCTTTTCCAATCCTTCCTGGCGTGGGCATGGTCCCACTCGACACTCATTTTCTGTTAAAATTTTCGAAGCGCCGATTTGATGATCAGCTTGCAGGCGCTTAATTAAGTTTGCTAAAGCGCGTGTTTGTTGACCAGCCCGCTCTAGCAATAGCCAGCGCGGGTTTTTGTTTTCTACGGAAAATCGCTACTTTCCGGGTTGCCCACCCCCGGGAGACGAGAGGAGAAAACGGTCATGCCAGGTACTTTGGAAAATCTACTGTCAGAGCGGGATTGGTTGCTGGCCGATGGTGCGACCGGTACCA
>JAPKAJ010000280.1 GCA_028825345.1 Arenicellales bacterium
TGCCCATGATTGTCGGCTCCGATGGGCAGCGCTTGTCTAAGCGCCATGGTGCCGTAAGTGTTCTGCAATACCGTGATCAGGGTTTTTTGCCCGAGGCTATGCGTAATTATCTGGTGCGCCTGGGCTGGTCCCATGGGGATCAGGAGATCTTCTCACTGGAGGAGATGATTGAGTTTTTTGATCTTGCCCAGGTCAACCGTGCGGCCTCTGCATTCGATGCAGACAAACTCAAGTGGCTTAACCAGCACTACATCAAGCAGGCCGATGGCGACCGACTGACGCGTCTTTTGTGCCAGCGGTTACAGGAAAGGGGTATCAGCCTTGAGGGCGGGCCGCAGCCTTCGGCGGTGGTCGAGGCTTTGCGCGAGCGAGCGCAGACACTGGATGAACTTGCCGATAAGAGTATCTACTTCTATCAGGATGTTGGTGATTACAACGAGGGTGCAGCCAAAAAGCATCTGCGTCCCGTAGCCGGACCATTGCTTAAAGATATATGGCAGCGGTTCTCAAACATCGATATTTGGACAGCGCAAACTATTCACACGCAACTACAGGCCTGCGTTGAAGCGCACGATTCAAAACTCGGCAAGATTGCTCAGCCGCTCAGGGTGGCGGTCTCGGGTACGGCAGCGACGCCTCCGATCGATGAGACCCTGGCACTGGTGGGTCAGGACAAAACCCTGCAACGTATCAGTGGTGCGCTGGATTTTATTGCCGCACGAGAAGCGCGCGGTGCTTGACCGAAACGGACACAACAACGAGAATACTGCGCTCTTCTCGGGGCCGTAGCTCAGTTGGGAGAGCGCTACAATGGCATTGTAGAGGTCGTCGGTTCGATCCCGTCCGGCTCCACCACAGTTGTCCCCATCGTCTAGTTGGCCTAGGACACCGCCCTTTCACGGCGGCAACAGGGGTTCGAATCCCCTTGGGGACGCCACTTAACCAGGAATTGTGAAGGCCCTCTATTGCTAGGGGGCCGGGTCGGCGCTACGCTGTGGTGATGATCAAAGGGGTCTCCATTGTTTCGCATGCCGATATCATCATCATCGGTGCCGGCATCATGGGTGCCAGCATCGCTTTTCAACTGAGTCGGCAATCTGATAAAACAATTGTCGTGATAGACGCAAGACCCCCAGTCGGGGGTATGTCCGGCCGCACGTTTGGGCAGATTCGCCAACATTACTCAAACGCTCTTATGGTCGAGTTGTCCATCCGTGGTTTTGACACCTTGGAGAACTGGGGCGACAGGGTCGGGTTCGGTGATCCCGGCTACGTCAAGATGGGGTATATGCTGTTTGTGGCCTCTAATCAGATTGAGGCGCTGAAGCGTAATATCCAGCTCGGCCAGGATTTGGGAGTAGACACTCGGTTTGTTGGGCCCGATGAGATCAAACACATAGAGCCCGGCCTGACTGTAAACGGTCTTACCGGAGCGTGTTATGAGCCAAATGGAGGCTACATTGACGTCACCCGTATGGTGCTCAGTTGGTTGAACGCTGCCCAGACCTTGGGGGTGCAGTTGTTTACACCTGTATCGGTTACAGCTTTAACAACCGAATCCGGCCGCATAACTGGAGTGGAGACGGATCAGGGGAGGGTCACAGCTCCGATAGTGATTAATGCGACCGGCGCCTGGGGCCGTGAATTACTCAGCGCTCTTGAGCTTGAGGTACCCATGAAGAGCACCCGGCTGGATATGACTTACATCGATACAGAAACACAAGGCTCGGTTATTGGCAGTTGTGTCACCGACGGCGTCTCTAATGTAGTCATGCGGCCTCATTGGGGCAGCACGATGCTGGTGGCGGCTTACCCTCCAGACCCGATTCCTGTAGAAGACCCTGTTGGGCCGGTTGAAGAGTACGCATACCAGATGCACCATGCGCGCATGAGGCGAGCATTTGATGACCGTATTCCTCAATTAAAAGACTTCACGGTCCTTTCTAATGTCAGCGGCGCATATGACGTGACTCCCGACTTTCACCCGATTGTTGGTTGGGCGCCCGGCGTCGAAGGACTATACCTGGCCATGGGTTTTTCGGGGCATGGGCTCAAACTGTCGCCTGGTATCGGGGAAGCGGTCGCGGCAATGGTACTGGAACGCCCGGCGCCAATCGATATCAGCGCGCTTCGTTACGAGCGGTTTGCCCAGAATGATCTGATGCATCTGGCGTATGGCCCAAGCGCACGGGCGTGACCCAATCAAACACTGCCCCTTTGCGCCGGTAATACCGATTTTAATTCGCTTTGGGACGTCACTTTTACGACCTGACACATCCCGACCAATCGCGTTGATGCCAGGTTAGCCGGGCAAAAACTTACCAGGAAAGACTGTCGAGCCAGGCGTTGATTTTTTTGATCAGTAGGTCGCTTGCGCCTGTAAAGTAATGGTCTGCTCCCGGCGCAACGATTTGACGTGATGCCGAGTTGCCCGCTTGCTTGATCAACTGCAGTCGCTCTGGTGCCATGCGGTGTACGGCCGGGTAATCATGCTCACCATATAAATCCAGTATCGGTACTGTGAGAGATGCAAAAGGGAAGGACCGCTGCATCGGTTGCTGATAATCGGTAGCACCCATACCGATACCGATGAAGGCGTTAATACCTTCATCGGTCTGCTCTTCCATCCACGCCATGGCCATGTGTGCGCCGCAACTGTGCGCCAGCAGCACCACCGGGGAGATCTCCTGGCCGGCAAGATGGACCAGTGCCGCGTTTATTCGCGGAATACCCTTTCCAAGTATGGGAAGGTAATCGAAGTATTTGGCCGCTTTTTCCAGTACCGGCATCTGCAGTGAAAGCGTATGCCAACCCGCTTCCGAAAGCCCGACTCGAAGCGGGCCTATGTTCTCGGGCCAGTCGGCATGAAAACCCCGGCCGTGCAGCAAAATAACCGCGCCGCGGGTGCTATCAGTCTCCGAGGCCATCTCCACAGCTGCAAAGTCTGTCCCCTGGGCATTCAGCATGATCAGTTCGCCCGAGAAAAGATTCGCCTCGACTTCATCAATGAGGCGTTGCTCACGTTCAAGGTCACTGGCGCTGGTTGGAACGCAACACACGAAAACCAGTCCCAGGGCTATCGTGATGTAATTAAAGAGTTTGAACTGCGCCATGCTGCTATTCTCTGGTTATCGGTCTGCATTCGACCGGGACCGTAATACTACTAAATCCAGCGGGTTTCTTAAAAAAACGCCTGCCTTGCGGACTCACGCTGTGAGCCACCGGTTTGTGAGAATACTCCCTTGCCCCGGCGCTCGAATAAATCTCTGGGCATTTAATGATGAAAGATAGGTTAAAGCTACGCGGAGACTCTGAAACGTGACTAAAACTGATGATCTTGTTGAGCTTGCCAGGCAAGTTGGGCAGATCA
>JAPKAJ010000281.1 GCA_028825345.1 Arenicellales bacterium
AGACGCTATCCGGACCCTTAATGGAGTAAGTGCAAATATCAGCGTGGTCAAAGGATGGCAGCCGATATTTGTGTGCCCTGAGGATGTTTCCCTCTACGCGCTGGCTATCCATGAGTTTAAACCCACCGGCGCGGCTGTCAAAAAGGCGGCTCTTATTGCATCATAGCCACTCACCCGGAATCAGGACATTATCAAGCCCGTGGTTCCGGATTGGCGCTGGCGCACAAACATGCTGGACAACTAAAACTTTGCGTAAGCCTTTCTCAGATCGACCATCGGATGACGCGAAGACATCTGAAACTTGATCAGAAGTTCCCGGGCAATCATATCCCGATCCTGCTGATTGTCTGGGAGCTCCATCTCGGGAGGTACCGTCACCCAACCATTAATATTGCGATCAAACACCGCCGCGCGACTTTCTTCGTAACCCATATGCACATCTTCCAGCCAGTTGAGATCCTTCCATCCCATTGTTTCGATATAGGACTTCAAAAACGGCGTTAGCCTATCGTAGTCCGGGACCAGATTGACGTCGTAGCGATACCCGATGTGCTGCCCTATGGTTTGCTCACGCTCGGAATCAAGTCCATCACCCTTGATGAAATGATCAATATCTTTTTCGTATGCCATTACGCTCTCCTTAAAACCGGGTCATATCGGGACGACCGACTGTGTGCTGTGAGCCGGCCAGCGGGACCTGAGCCAGGGCCGAAGCCTCCATCGTCAGAGCGGCAAGGTCTTCAGGTTCTAATGAATGCACATTGGTCTTGCCGCAGGCCCGCGCCAGCATCTGGCACTCAATAGTCAGTGTGTGCAGGAAGTTATACACCCGCTCGGCGGCATCATCAGGATTCAGTCGTTTGCGCAACTCAGGATCCTGCGTGGCGACGCCGACCGGGCAACGGCCGGTATGGCAGTGATAACAATAGCCCGCTTCCACGCCAATTTCTTTTTCGTAATCGGCTTCTGGGATATCTTTGTTGCAGTTCAGTGCCATCATGGCCGAGTGTCCGATCGCGATTGCATCCGCACCAAGGGCTAAGGCCTTTGCCACATCCCCACCATTGCGGATACCGCCGGCGTAAACCAGTGAGATTTCGCCGGATTTACCGACATCGTCAAGCGCTTGTCGGGCCTGGCGGATCGCGGCTATGCCAGGCACGCCGGTCTCTTCGGTTGCCAGATGCGGTCCCGCACCAGTTCCCCCTTCCATACCATCCATATAGATAGAATCTGGGTCAGTCTTGGCCGCCATACGCACATCGTCATAAACTCGCGCTGCACCTAATTTCAGCTGGATAGGAATTTCCCAGTTGGTGGCCTCTCGAATTTCCTGAATCTTAAGCGACAGATCGTCCGGGCCCAGCCAGTCTGGGTGGCGAGCCGGTGATCGTTGGTCTATTCCGGCGGGGAGCGAGCGCATCTCTGCCACTTGATCAGTGACTTTTTGCCCCATCAGATGGCCGCCCAAACCGACTTTGCAGCCCTGGCCAATAAAGAATTCGCATCCATCGGCCAAACGAAGGTGGTGTGGATTAAACCCGTAGCGGGACTGGATGCACTGGTAGAACCATTTCTCGGAATAGCGCCGCTCATCAGGAATCATGCCGCCCTCTCCTGAGCAAGTCGCGGTACCGGCCATGGTGGCGCCGCGGGCCAGTGCAGTTTTTGCCTCGTAGGACAAGGCGCCAAAACTCATGCCGGTAATATAGATGGGTATATCCAATTCCAATGGCCGCTTGGCACGAGGTCCAATAACGGTTTTGGTCAAACATTTTTCCCGATAGCCTTCGATGACAAAACGGGTCAACGTTCCGGGCAAAAAAGTCAGGTCATCCCAACTTGGTATTTTTTTGAAAAGCGAGAATCCCCGCATCCGGTAACGACCAAGCTCCGCTTTGATGTGGATATCATCCATTACCTCTGGCGGAAACATGAAGCTGTGGCCGATGAGATCCCTATTTCTTTTAGATGTCATAATCTTTCCTCGTGCTGCAATTTACAGAACCAATTTCTTCTCAGTCGGCTCAAGGTTGTCGTAGTTCCATAATTTTTTTCCTGAAACAATCTTGGTCATATTTTCAACCCCTTTCGCTGCCTCGAGCCCATACTGGCCCAGTTTGCGCGAAAGCCAGTGACAATCGAGGTCGGTCATCTCGCCCTCAACCGCATCAACGCCAAGATCAGCAATCTTTCCACCAACATAGATTGTGCCGTCATACATAGAATCGCCAAGATTCTTGCCCGCATCGCCCAGCACGACCATACGACCACGTTGCATCATGAAACCGGAAAACGCCCCGGTCCGGCCGCCTACAATTATGGTCCCGCCTTTTTGGTCAATGCCTGTCCGACTGCCCACATCTCCCTTACAGACCAGGTCGCCCCCGCGGATCGCGGCGCCAAATGTCGACCCCGCGTTCTTTTCAATAACGATCTGGCCCGCCATCATGTTCTCAGCACACGACCAGCCTACACGGCCACTGATCGTCACATTAGGGCCATCAAGCAGCCCACAACCAAAATATCCCAGGCTACCCTCAAAATGAAGATTCAACCGACTGAGGATGCAAACTCCCAGAGAATGCTTTGCCCCCGGGTTGATCACTGTGATCGTGCCGTAACCCTCGGACATCAGTCGACGTATTTCCTGGTTGACCTGCCGCTGATCGAGCGGTTCGGCGTCAATCTCAACGGTCCGTGAGAAGTCGACCTCAGAGGCCCAGGGGTAGACCAGGTTATCGGATTCCTCAGCCGAAAAGACCGTCTGCTGAGTGCGTCCAGTTAACTCTTCCGTGTGCATCCCCAATTCATGGGACTCGTGTGTGCGGTCTAGCTCTGCCATACCATCACCTCTCCTTCATAAGGGTCATAAGTATCAATTTCGTGCGGAAAGACGCTACGGATTGCGACTTCCTCCGAGGCTAAGGCAACGAAGTCGTCGCTTTCGTAAAGCACCATTGGCTTGGCGGCCATCACATCTTTTGCCATGCCCAGTGTGTCTGCAGTCGCCACTACGTAAGTAAATACGCCGTCGAGTTCACCCACGGAGCGATTCATGGCAGCTTCAAGATCATCGCCGCAATTCATGCGATCAGCGATGTAAACAGCGATCAACTCGGAGTCGCAATTGGACATGAAACGGTGGCCACCGCGTTCGAGCTTACGCCGGAAGCCCCAGTAATTCGTTAACTGCCCATTGTGAACCACTGCGATGTCATTGAATGGATATGCCCAATAGGGGTGGGCCGATCGAATATCGACATCAGACTCGGTTGCCATACGAGTGTGACCAATCGCATGAGTGCCCTGGAAGGCGCCCAAGTCATACTGACCCGACACGGTAGTTGCATCACCGAGATCTTT
>JAPKAJ010000282.1 GCA_028825345.1 Arenicellales bacterium
TCTCCATCGACTTCAACTGTCAGTCGGCGATCAATCCGATTGCTGATGTGTCGAAGTTCCTGTGCAGTGCTGGTAATAACTATTCGCAGTGTGAAAACCAGGAAATCGAAGATCTTTATAACAGCCTGATGCGGGCGGAAACTCTTGATGACCAACGCTCAATCATGCGCCAGTATGAAAAGGCGGCATTAGACCTCGCTGGCGGTGCCATCACCCTGTGGTGGTACAAGATCAACCCACATCGCGCGTATGTGAAGGGCTGGAAGATCGCTCCGAGCCATTACCTGAACCAGCATCTAGATAATGTCTGGTGTACAGACGGTAAGTGTTCGTAACCAATGTTTTGATTGGATCAGTGATTACTGAAGTAGATCACTGTTAACGTAGTTTGTTGAGTTGAAGCGCCCGCCTGTCGCCTATACGGCGGCAGGCGGTCTTCTTTATCTGGCAAGAGCATGCATCGATATATTACCAAGCGCCTGTTACTGATTATCCCGACCTTGCTGGGCGCGGCGATGATAATCTTCTTTATGCTCCGACTGATCCCTGGTGATGTGTGCGAAGTACGTCTGGCAGGTACCGGCCTCTACGTGGATGAGGCCGAGATCGAGTTGTGCCGAGAGAAATTGGGTCTCACCAAGCCTATTTTTGTACAGTTCTACAACTTCGTTAGTGGTTACGTCACTTGGGATTTAGGCGAATCGATGTGGACAGGCAAACCGATCACCCATGAGATTGGTATACGCTTTAAGTTGTCAATCCAGGTTGCAATCATGGCAACGCTGGTGGCTGTGCTCATTGCGATTCCACTTGGCGTTATCTCCGCCGTTAAGCAGGACACTTGGGTTGACTATGTGGTGCGCACGTTCAGCATCGCAGGCATTGCTATGCCGTCATTCTGGCTTGGTATTCTGATTATTCTTGGCCTTTTGATAGGGAGTCAGAAGTTTTTTGGTGAACCATGGATGCCACCAATTTATTATGTCTCACCGTTTGAGGACTTCTGGCGCAACATGTCCCAGCTAATCTGGCCTGCCGTCGCAACCGGCTATCGGTATTCGGCTGTCGTCACCCGCATGACCCGCTCAGCCTTACTTGAAGTGTTGCGGGAAGACTATATTCGTACCGCAAGGGCCAAAGGCATGATCGAGAAGGTCATTATCAACCGCCATGCGCTTAAGAATTCCATGTTGCCGGTGTTGACCATTGTTGGGATCGAATTTGCATTTCTGATGGGTGGTCTTGTCGTCACCGAACAGGTGTTTAATCTAAATGGTTTGGGAAGGTTGTTTGTCGAGTCAGTGGGTGCGCAGGATTTTAACCTTACCCAGCAACTGGTTATGCTGGTGGTTTTGGTTGCAGTTCTAACCAATTTCTTAGTTGATCTTGTCTACGCCTGGCTTGATCCCAGAATTCGCTACGGTTGATTCAGGACGTTTCGATGGCAATTGCCGAAGCAGCGACCGAATATATCGTCCCCGAGGAGGCCCGGGACCCCTGGCATGTGCGATTTGGTGGTCTTATGCGGCGTCAACCATTGGGCGCTGCGGGTGCGTTTATTGTAATCCTGATGGTGCTGGCGACGATATTTGCTGAAATGATCTCTCCTTACGATCCGGAGATGATTTCATTTGAAAGCATGTTGGTCCCGCCGAGCATCACTCATTGGATGGGAACTGATGCGTTTGGGCGCGATATTCTGACCCGGATTATCTATGGCGCGCGAACTGCTTTGTTCGTCGGTTTCACAGCAGCTTTTGTTGGCTCCACTCTCGGATTAATTCTCGGTGTTGCGAGCGCTTACTTTGGGGGCTTCTTTGATCTGGTTGTTCAACGTCTGGTCGATATTTTAATGGCGTTTCCGTTGATCATTTTGGCGCTCGCCGTTGTAGCAACGTTGGGCCCGGGAACACTCAATGTCGTCATTGCTATTACGATTCCGTTTATTCCGCAGTGTGCGAGAGTCGTTCGCTCTAGCGCCCTGGCAATTCGAGAGATACCGTATGTAGATGCCGCAAGAGCGCTGGGCTTTAGCCATTCGCGGATCATTCTTCGGCACATGGTGCCCAACGTGATGGCACCTTACCTGATTATGGTGACCACGTTCGTGGGTCACGCCATTTTGCTTGAAGCATCGTTGTCATATCTCGGGTTAGGCGTGCAGGAACCGACGGCGGCATGGGGTTTGATGCTGCAAGGCGGTGCGGAAGAGTTTGCAGAAAGCGCCCCGTGGGTCCCGATTTTCCCAGGTCTTGCGATCACGCTTGCGGTATTCGGGTTCAATTTATTTGGCGATGCACTACGCGATCTTCTGGATCCAAGGCTGCGGGCCCGATAACAACAAAGAATCAGCCAAAATCCGACTTCCACGTGTGGTCTTGTCTATAACTCCCAAGTCACCGACATTTGTGATACCAACCTAGTAGGCTGGTATCACACCTGAAAGCCTGGGAGTTTTGTAGCATGAAACTGGCTATCCTTGATGATTATCTAAGCGTTGCCCTGAAAGTGGCGGATTGGTCGGCCATTGAGCAACACGCCAGGATCAGTGTCTTTACTGAGCACCTGGGCGATGAAGATCAGACAGCCCTGGCGCTTGCCGATTTTGACATTGTGATCGTAATGCGCGAGCGCACCAGATTTCCGACTTCGTTATTGACAAAGTTACCCAAACTCCGTTTGCTGGTCACTACAGGACTACGCAATCAGGCTATCGCTATGGAAACTGCGCGTGAGTGTGGTATCGATGTTTGCGGAACCAACCTATTGGGGTATCCGGCTTTTGAACATACCTGGGCATTGATCCTCGCGCTGGTCAAAAAGATACCCCTTGAGAACAACTCGATGCATGAAGGCGGGTGGCAAAAAGGCTTTGCGGGCGGATTGCGTGGCAAAACCTTGGGGATACTGGGTCTTGGCAAGCTTGGGAGCCAGGTTGCCAAAGTTGGGCAGGCGTTTGGTATGGAGACCATCTCCTGGAGTCAGAATCTGACCGTAGCCCGAGCGCAGGAGTGCGGCGTCGCAAAAGTGGGAAAAGACGAATTACTCTCCCTTTCAGACATTGTTACGATCCATCTTGTCATGAGCGATCGCACCCGCGGGCTGATCGGCGCTCGGGAACTCAATTTGATGAAATCCAGCGCCTATCTGGTAAATACGTCCCGCGCGCCAATCATCGATGAGACAGCCCTCGTGGATGCACTCCAACGCGAGGTCATTCGTGGGGCCGGTATCGACGTATTCAGTGTTGAGCCCTGACCGGTTGACCACTCCCTTCGCAGGCTCGACAACGCCGTATTGACAGGTCACACCGGTTATGTAACAGAAGAGAACTTCACGTTGGGATACCGCGAGGCAG
>JAPKAJ010000038.1 GCA_028825345.1 Arenicellales bacterium
GTGGCTTCCAGATCGTCATCCTTAAGGGTCAACGAGCCAGCTAAGGTCAATGCTGCCCCGTTCAGACTGCCAGTCAGCACAGCCTCGCTACCCTCACCCCTCGAGGGCAGGGTCAAAGTCAAACGTTCAAGATATAGATCCTGATGCAACCGCGGATCACGCCCAGCAAATACCAGCCGTGCATCCTGAATCAACACATCACGTGGGACCAGTTGCAATAAGGCGGACGGCAACTTGGCCGATGGCTGCTCTCGATCAAAGTGCCAGTTAGCCTGACCATCAGCACTGACTGCCAGTTGGAGCGTCGGACCATCCAACTGCAATCGGTCAATCACGGCTATACCAGAGAACAGCGACCAAAGATCAAATTCGATAACTCCATTTTTAAGTTCCAATAGATCGACATCAAAAGTATCTGCAGGGCTCGCAAGGCGCAATCCGGACACCTTCAGGCGAGTCGTCGGCCACAGTTGGAAATCCAGTGAATCGCTTATCGTCACCTCACGATTAATGGCGACACTCAACCAGCTCGCTAGAGCATCACGATGGTCGTTCCAGTTCAGGTACTGCAGCGCCAGGGCGAGCACTGCGACCGTAGCCACCAGTACGGTCGCAACCGATAGAATAAGCCGTTTGACCAGTTTCACCATTGGGGATACAAGCAGATGCTGCAATTCATGGGAACGAAATCTCGCGACCGAAGTTCATGACAGTTAAGATACCCCAAAATGAGCTAGACGGCAGACCAAGCCAAAGTCATACCGGGCGGACGGTATCCAGCACATGCAATCATCGACCCACTGATATGAAAACATCGATCAACGATAACAAGCTGAGCAAGCGACTGCGTCGCAAGACCGGGCAGGCGATCCAAGATTTTCAGATGATCGGCGAGGGTGAACGAGTTATGGTCTGCATCTCCGGAGGCAAGGACTCCTTTACTCTGCTCGATATCCTCAAGCGATTGCGCCAGCGGGCTCCGATCTCCTTTACTCTGCGGGCGGTTCATCTGGATCAGAACCAGCCCGGGTTCCCGGTTGAAATACTACGGGAATATCTTGAAACCACCGGGGTGCCCTTTGATGTCATCGATGAAGATACCTACAGTATAGTAAAACGTGTTATTCCTGAAGGCAAAACCATGTGCGGACTATGCTCGCGGCTGCGCCGGGGCATTCTCTACCGCTATGCTCGTGAACACGGCATGACTCGGATCGCCCTGGGGCATCACCGCGATGACATGATCGAAACCCTGTTTTTGAATATGTTTTATGGTGGCCAACTAAAATCAATGCCTCCCAAGCTGCTAAGCGACGACGGCACCAATGTGGTAATCCGTCCGCTGGCCTATTGTACCGAGGCCGATATCACCGATTACTCTCGTCTACGCGAATTCCCGTTGATCCCATGTAATTTGTGCGGCTCACAGGATCACCTTCAGCGCCAGGCCATCAAGAAGATGCTGGCTGGCTGGGAGGAATCCCGGCCAGGACGCATGGCCAGTATTTTCCGCAGCCTGACCCGCGTCGCGCCGAGTCAACTGGCTGATCGGAACCTTTTCGACTTCGCCGCATTGGACTCACACCAGAAATTCAGCCAATGGCTTCCAGAGGGTGTCAGCCAACACCCAGCCGGCTCGGATTCTATCGAACCCCTGGAGCGTACTGTTTGAACGCTGATACCTTCAACTCGGGCCTGCTGGAATACCTGCACCGATCCCCTACTCCATTTCATGCTGTTGCCAGCATGGTCAAACAACTGCAGGCACAGGGCTTCACGGCGCTCGACGAAGGTGCAAGCTGGTCTGTGTCACACAAAGATGCGGCATTTGTTGCTCGCAATGATTCCTCGCTGTGCGCCTTTCGAATCGGTAGTTCCCCAATCAGTGAAACGGGACTACGCATTATCGGAGCCCATACCGATAGCCCCTGTCTGAAGATCAAGCCTCGACCTGAATCCTATCGTGAAGGCATTTTACAACTCGGGGTTGAAGTCTACGGCGGCGCACTGCTTGCGCCCTGGTTCGATCGTGACCTGTCGCTGGCGGGTCGGGTCACTTGCAAGACCCACGAAGGAAAATCCATCTCGGTACTGATCGACTTTGAAAAACCCATTGCGACTATCCCCAGCCTGGCGATACACCTGAACCGCGATATTCACAAAAATCGCTCTATCAACCCGCAAAAAGAGCTGGTACCGCTGCTATGTGATCTCGCGGGCGAGACAGAGCCTGATTTTCGCCAGATGCTGGCCGACCAAGCACGCCAACAGCACCCCGATGCAAAGATTGAGACAGTTACTGACTTCGAGATCAGCTGCTATGACACGCAGCCGGGGCAACAAGTAGGCTTAAATGGCGACTACCTGGCCAGTGCGCGACTGGACAACCTGCTCAGCTGTTATGTCGGCCTGCGCAGCCTTCTTGATGTCGACAGCGACACAACAGTGCTCCTCATCTGCAACGATCACGAGGAAGTCGGCAGCGTTTCCGCAGCAGGTGCCCAGGGCCCTTTGCTTCGCTCAACCCTGGAAAGGCTTTGTGGAACAGGGGAATCACTGACCCGTGCACTGTCGCACTCATTACTGGTCTCGACCGATAATGCCCATGCCGTTCACCCCAACTATGACGATAAGCATGATCCGCAACACCGGCCGCGGCTCAATGGCGGCCCGGTGATCAAGTTCAACGCTAACCAACGCTACGCTACCAACAGCGTCACCGCTGCTATCTTCCGCGACCTCTGTGCCAAGGCAAAAGTTCCGGTGCAGACCATCGCCATGCGCAGTGACATGGCCTGCGGCAGCACTATTGGCCCAATCACCGCCAGCACAGTGGGTATTGATACAGTAGATGTGGGCGCACCTCAACTGGGCATGCATTCACCGCGCGAAGTTACCGGCTGGCGTGACCCAGTCTGGCTTTATCTGGCCCTCAAAGCTTTTTTCGAATCTCCAACCCGACCCGGTCAGTGAGTCCGCCCGACCCGAAGGCAGACTACGGGCTCCTTCGCGGCCTGCTGTTCGATTTTGACGGCACACTGATCGACAGCGAACTTGATCTTCACCTGCCGGCATTCAATCAGGCATTTGCAGATGCCGAGCTGGCCTGGCACTGGGATGTATCTGAGTACACTCAGTTGCTTGAGGTGCCTGGTGGTCACGAACGTATCTGCGCCTACGCCGAGAAACGCTGTCCTGAACTGAGCGCCGCCCAACGCCATACGTTGGCCAGCAAACTGCATACAGCCAAGAACGCGAGGGTACAACAACGACTGAATGATCGCCCCCTCAGCCTGCGTCCTGGTATGGAAAGATTACTTAACCAGGCCAGCCGGGCCGGGCTACGGCTAGGCATTGCCAGTACCGCAAACTCGCGCACCATCGAATCAGCCTTGAGCGGTGCGTTGGCGCAAAACGTCTGCGAGCTTTTTGACACCATCGTTGGCGGCGACCAGGTTGCTCGGGTAAAACCTGCGCCCGACGTGTACTTACAAGCACTTAAAAACCTTCAACTTGATGCCAGTGAAGCTATTGCAATCGAAGATTCGCCGCCCGGCCTTGCGTCTGCGCAGGCAGCCGGGCTGGTTACTGTGATCTGGCCCAACGCAATGACCTGTAGCGAAAATTTTGATACCGCAGCACTGGTACTCGACTATCAAGGCGATCATGCCAACCACACTTTGCCAAGCGCCTCCACACAAACACATGCGAGTGATCTCATCGGCCTTGACCGCTTGGCTGCCCTGCTAGGGTAACCTTCCCTACCGACACACGCGAGAATGTGTCCGGCGCAAAAAAACCGGGCACAAGGCCCGGTTTCGTCTGGCCCAGCACTCGGACACCTTATCAGCACCCAGGCCAGCTGCGGGCTTTACTGGGATTGCTCTACCATGTAATCCACAGCTAATTTAATATCATCATCACTTAAGTGGGCAAAGCCGCCTTTGGGAGGCATAAAACCGGTCTCGCCCTGATAGCCCACGATCGCGTGCTCATAAAGCACTTCGGCGCCTTGTGCGATACGATCGACCCAAACGGTCGGGTCTCCGACCATGGGAGCACCGGCCACACCAGAGGCGTGGCAAGCCATACAACCGCTGTTGTAAATGGCGGCGCCGTCGGCATTAGCCGCCATAGGCATCAGGCCAAGCAGGGCCGTGCTGATAAAAATGAATCGTTTTTTCATTGATTAACTCCTTGCAATTAGGTTAATAGAAGATAAAGCCGTACTGCCATAATTCAACTGGCGCGTGCAGGAAAATTTGTTAAGTTCGAGTCTAGGGTCTGAATCCAGATAGGTAAACGTGCCAGGTTCATGATTCGCAAAAAGGTGGTTGCCAATTTTGCGGGCCAGATGCAACTGGTGACTCCAATCTGGTCTGACCTGATAGGCATGAAAGTGAAATGAGCGGGAAAAGCCCAGTTGAGTTGTACTCCCCCTGCGGATGCGGGGGCAGCAGGCTGACCACTTTGCCAGTCAAACCAGGTCCATTATTACAACCTACCGGGACCCAGAGATTGAGGTCAGCACTGATGAGTGGCAATAAGTTTAGTATTTTATGATTTTCTAGATCTATTTTTATAACTCCCGAATGGCAGCGAAGCGGATCTCAGGCCAACGATCCTGGGCCAGGCGCAGGTTTGCGCCATTTGGCGCGAGATAGGTCAAGGCTCCAGAGGCATCCAGTGCAAGATTCTGTGGCGATTTTCGTCTAATTTCGTCTAATTTGCTCGATTCCTTGCTATCTATCCACCTAGCGGTGATAACCGGAACAGCTTCGAAAATGCAATCAACGCCGTACTCGTGCTTCAGCCGATGAGCCACTACATCAAACTGCAGTATGCCTACCGCACCGAGAATCAAATCATTGCTTTGTAATGGACGAAATACCTGGGTTGCCCCTTCCTCACTCAACTGGTCGAGGCCCTTGTTGAGCGCCTTGCTCCGCAGGGGGTCTGCCAGACGGACTCGACGAAATAGCTCTGGCGCAAAACTCGGTATTCCGGAGAACTTAAGCTCCTCTCCCTCGGTGAAGGCGTCACCAATTTGGATCGTGCCGTGATTGTGCAGGCCAATGATGTCCCCGGCGACGGCGGTGGCAGTTAACTCACGGCGCGAGGCCATAAAGGTAATTGCGTTATGCAACTGAAGATCACGCTGCACACGGACGTGGCGCACACGCAATCCTTTCTGATAAGTGCCCGACGTAATACGCAGGAAAGCGACGCGGTCATGATGGGCTGGATCCATGTTTGCCTGAATCTTGAAAACAAATCCTGTAAAACCCGGTTCGACACTTTCCACTACACGCGACTCGGTAATGCGCGGCAATGGCGCTGGGGCATGATCAACAAAGGCATCAATAAGTTCGTCGGTACCCTCGTGGTTCAGTGCCGAACCAAAAAACACAGGTGTTAATTTGCCAGCAAGGTACCCGGCCCTATCAAAAGCGTGCGACGCGCCCTGGAGTAGTTCGATCTCCTCACGAAGCCGTTCCGCATCAGATCCGGCAATCACATCAAGTTCTGGGTTGTCCAGGCCTTGGACGATTCTTGCCGGCGAACCACCAGCGCCGGACCGGTCAAACAGTGATGTGGAATCTTCATGAAGCCGGTAGACGCCACGAAAATGGCGGCCCGAACCCAGCGGCCAGGTCACAGGCGCGCAGTTGATACGCAGCACAGATTCCACCTCGTCCAGCAATTCCACAGGATCACGAGTCTCGCGATCCATCTTATTAATAAATGTCATGATCGGGGTATCGCGCAACCGGCAGACATCCATCAACTTGATCGTGCGTTCCTCGACACCCTTGGCCGCATCGATCACCATCAGCGCCGAATCAACAGCGGTCAGCGTCCGATAGGTGTCTTCGGAGAAATCCGCGTGGCCGGGCGTATCCAGCAGATTGACGATAAAGTTGCGATATTCAAATTGCATCACCGAGGACGTTACCGAAATGCCGCGTTCCTTCTCGAGTTTCATCCAGTCCGACGTCGCGTAGCGACCACTCTTACGAGCACGAACAGTCCCGGCTTCCTGGATGGCGCCACCGTAATGCAGGAATTTTTCCGTCAGCGTGGTCTTGCCCGCATCGGGATGTGAGATGATGGCGAACGTGCGTCGCCGGTGCACCTCGGCGAGGTGATCTGACATGGAATTCTTATTGGCGCAGGCGGAACGGGCGCCGATTATAGCCGGCTATGACAAATTCTTCCTCGCAGCGGCTACCGCTTCCAGGCCTTCAGGACGCAGGGCCTATCCTGTTAAGCCGAAATCTCATCGCTCATCCCTTATTTCACGCTCATCTTCCTGAGCTCTGGCGGGCCGAAAAGATTGAGCAAACGGCAACGGTATCTGCGGATTATATTTAGCGAAATCAACGATCCGGTGACGGCGTACCAAGGTGATGCGATAACGGGTTTTCCATCTGCGCCGGTTCATAGTTGGAAACGTCCAAAGACAGGGTACATACCCAGTTCAGCAATGAATCATCATAGTCCCAGTGTAACCCTGTCCTTGGCCTGACACTATCACTGTCGCTGGCCCTGCTGCTCTTCGCCATCGCCACAAGCATGGGGCATAATTCCAACAACCTTGCATCCAGCCGGTAAAGCCAATGAACACGCCCCCTGCTGACTACCTGACGACTCGTGAATTGGCAGAAATGCTTCGAATCAAGGAGCGAAAAGTATATGACCTGGTCGCCAGCAACCGCGTACCCTGTACCCGGGCAACAGGCAAATTGTTGTTCTCCCGATCAGCCATCGAAGCCTGGCTGAGATCAAATGAGACAGGCCCAGAACGAGTTGAAAGCTCTGTCTCTCGACCAAACGTCGTTTTGGGCAGTCATGACCCTTTGCTGGAGTGGGCACTGAAAGAATCTGGTTGCGCAATGGCCAGTCACTTTGGTGGCAGCCTCGACGGCCTGGAACGTTTCGCTGATGCTAAAGGCACCGCCAGCGCCCTGCACCTGTTTGAGCCCAAAGGGAATACCTGGAACCTTGCCACGATCACCGCCCGCTTTTCTGGCCAGGCAGTGGTACTGATTGAATTTTGCTGGCGTGAACGCGGTCTGATTCTGCAACCCGGCCAAGAAGAAAACATTAGCTGCATCGCCGATCTGGCCGATTGCCGGGTCGTTGCCCGCCCGCCCGAGGCCGGTAGTCAGATTCTACTTAATCAGATGTTGGATAAAGCTGAAATTGACGTCAAGCAATTACAGTTCACAACAACGGTTCATAGCGAGACCGACGCTGCATCGGCAGTTCTGGAGGGTCTCGCTGATGCGGCATTGGGCTTGCGTGCGCTGGCTGAACGCTATCGCCTGGCCTTTGTCCCGATCATACGGGAGCGCTTTGACCTACTGATTGATCGACGCGCCTGCTTCGAACCCCCATTGCAAAAACTGATCCACTTCTGTGGCTCACCAGCATTTTCCGATAAAGCAGCCAGCCTGTCTGGCTACGAGGTGCAAGGTTTCGGCACGGTACATTTCAACGGCTGAACTCCCGCCCCTACCGATAGTAGCCCCACCGGGGTTTTATCGGGCGTTAGGAAAAAACAATTGCTTACCATCCCGACGATAAGCGGCAATTGCCTGTTGCCCTTGGCCACCGATCATCCAATCGACAAACACTTGGCCTGCCTTCGCCTTTACCTGCGGATGCTTTAATGGATTAACCAAAATAATGCCGTACTGATTTAATAGCAACGGGTCACCTTCAAACAGAATTTGAAATTCGTGCTTGTTCGCAAAACTAAGCCAGGTGGCGCGATCAGTGATCAAATAAGCATCCATACCTACAGCCACGTTCAGGGTTGCGCCCATTCCAGAACCCGTCTCAAGGTACCAAGTACCACTGGCGGCGAAGGGCTCAATGGAGGCGAGGCGCCAGAGGGACAGTTCTTTTTTATGAGTGCCCGAGTCATCGCCGCGTGAGGCGAAAAGCGCCTCACTCGATGCTATTCTTGCCAAGGCATCAGTGGCGCTACTGGCGGCTAACAGGTCAGCCGGATCAGCTGGAGGACCAACAAATACAAAGTCGTTGTACATCAGGTCGAAACGCTCTACACCATAGCCATCCGTTACGAACTCCTCCTCCGCCGACTTCGCATGCACTAACAGGACATCAGCGTCGCCATTGACCGCATTACGGATTGCCTGGCCCGTCCCTACAGCCACCACATTGACTCGAACCCCGCTATCCGCCTCGAACCGGGGGAGCAAATGATCGTACAGGCCAGAATTAGCGGTAGATGTCGTCGATTGGACAATAATGCTCGCTTGCTCTGCCATGGCAATGACTGGCCATGCCAGAGCAAACCACAGGTGCCAGCAGGTGTAGCTCAATACTGTTAATACTGCCCTCATCGGCATCCTCTGGCTAATCCAATAACGCTGATCACAAAACCAGTTAATGCCGGCACCGCTATCAACGAAAGACTGGCCGGCGTTGCTTCGCTGCATCGACCGGGCGGACCAAGGCAATCACTAAGTTAACCCCGAGCGCCAGCAACATCAGAACAACACCCAGAGCCAGGGCCAGCTCAAGATTGCCCTTGGAGGTCTCAAGCGCAATCGCTGTGGTCATTACCCGGGTTAGATGGTCAATATTCCCGCCAACCACCATGACGGCGCCGACCTCAGCGATGGCGCGGCCGAACCCAGCAAGACTGACTGTCGCCAGATTAAAACGCCCATCCCATAATAATGTGCGTAGCCGTCCCGGAGCGCTGATTGCGAGCGAGCTAAGATACTCGGCGTATTCACTATCCAACTGCTCGATGATTTCACGGGTCAAAGCGGTCACAAGGGGCGTGACTAAAACAGCCTGGGCGATGATCATCGCCCAAGGGGTATACAGAAGGTTAAAAACGCCCAAAGGCCCTGAGCGCGACAATGCAAGATATACCAGCAGGCCGACAACCACCGGGGGTAACCCCATCAGGGCATTGCTAAACACGATTAGGGCGCCCCGGCCCCGAAAGTGGCTCATCGCGATCGCTGCCCCTAAGGGCAAGCCAAGAACCAGCGAGATCACCACGGCCGTCAAACTGACCGCCAGCGATAACATCACGATCTCGACCAGATCAGGATCAAAGCTCCCAATCATGACAAAAGCTAGCTGGAGAGAACTGTATATTTCCTGCATATTAATGTTTTTTTTACGCTAAATAGGCAGATAATGGAATACAACAGTAATTAAAGCAACTAAATAACATACCAAAAGAGTTAGCTATTTTCACCTCGCCCCGACGGCGATCAGATCGAAGGCTCAGGAAATGCGCTACCCGACGGCCGCGTGGTTTTCTGGGTCGTTCGGTTTACAGGTCAAGGGGCCGGATTGGCGCCACAATAGTTGTGGGGTCGGCCCGCCAGTCCACACTGGGATCATCGACGTATATCTCGATCTCATTACCATCGGGATCAAGCAGATAGAGACTCTGGGTTATCCCATGGTCGGAAGCACCCTTGATGGTTACGCCGGCATCAATCAGTTCGTCGCGCGCATCACGTAGGGACTGGATATTTTGACCGATACAAAAGCCGGCATGGTAAAAGCCCCGGCGTGGGCCCGGTATCGGGCCGGGGAGACTGCCAACCTCGATCAGCAACAGTTCGTGATGGGTGCGCCCGCTGGTCAAAGCCGCTGCACAAAAAGTCGAGTCCGTGGCACGAATCTCGCTCATCCCGAGCAAGTCACGGTAAAAAGCCAGTGAACGCTTAAGACTTTCGACATAAAAAACCACATGTCCAAGATGGGCGACTCTCATGACCCGGTATCATCCAAAAGCTAAACCTCAATCAAACTTGCTGTGAGGTCATGCGTATCGCATGCGGTAATCTTAACTTTAACTAGATCACCCGCTTGTATCCCCGTTACGCCAGGCAGGTGGATTACGCCATCCACGTCTGGAGACTCGCTGGCGCTTCGACCAACTGCGCCCGCTTCGGTGACCTCATCAATCAACACCTTGCATTCACGGCCCACTCGCTGGCGTAGCCGGCTATGGGAAATCTCAGCCTGCACTTCCATTAACTCATCGAACCGGGCCTGGGCCAGCCCTGAATCCACCGGCTCCGGCAAATCATTAGCCCGGGCGCCAGTAACGGGTGAATAAATAAAACATCCGACTCGGTCGAGCTGTGCCTGGCGTAAAAAGTTCAAAAGCTCCTGAAAATCGATATCCGTTTCCCCGGGAAAGCCAACGATAAACGTGCTCCGGATTGCCAGCGACGGACAACGTTCGCGCCAGGCATGAACCCGCGCAAGATTGTCTTCTCCACTAGCCGGGCGTTTCATTAAGCGCAAAATCCTCGGGCTGGCATGCTGAAACGGTACATCAAGGTAAGGCAGGATAATGCCCGATGCCATCAACTCCACCAGTTCGTCCACGTGAGGATAGGGATAAACATAATGCAGGCGAATCCAAACCCCGAGCTCCCCCAGAGCCTGGGCGAGATCGGTGATGTGCGGACGCAAGGCCCGCCCGGTCGCCAGATCTGCGCGACCACGTTGGTCCACACCATATGCGCTGGTGTCCTGCGAGACTACCAGCAGTTCGCGCACGCCGGCGTCAACCAGACTTTTGGCTTCGCCCAGAACGTCGCTGGGTGCTCGACTGGCCAGTCGACCACGCATTGTTGGAATGATGCAGAAAGTACACTTGTGATTGCAGCCCTCGGCAATCTTCAGGTAAGCATAATGACGTGGAGTCAACTTAACCCCGCCGGGCGGTAACAGATGATAAAAAGGCTCGTGCACCGGCGGAGCCTCAGCATGGACAGCAGCCATAACTGCATCACAATCCTGTGGTCCGGTGATCGCCAGCAGATTTGGAAATTTCTTTTTCAGTAGGTCGGCTTTTACCCCAAGACAGCCAGTCACAATGACTCGGCCGTTCGCGCCCAGCGCTTGGGAAATCACGTCCAGTGATTCATCAACAGCAGACTCAATAAAACCACAGGTGTTCACTACAACGAGATCGGCATGCTCATAGTTAGCTGAAAAGCCATAGCCCTCGGCCTTCAACTGGGTCAGGATGCGCTCAGAATCTACCGTTGCTTTGGCACAGCCCAGGCTTACAAAACCCACAGTTGGCGCATTCATCTGCCAGTGATCCTATCTACTTAAGCCAAGAAAATCTGAGCAAAACCTGCTAAGACAAAACCAGTCAGGCGGCCCGGCTGGCACGTTTTCTCTCGTGCTCTCGCAGCCATTTCTTGCGGATACGGATGGACTTGGGCGTAACCTCGACCAACTCATCTTCATTGATAAACTCCAAAGCATATTCCAAAGTCGTGGCAACCGGCGTGGTCAGCAGAATGTTCTCGTCAGTGCCAGCAGCGCGGATATTGGTTAACTGCTTGGCTTTCAGAGGGTTCACGACCAGGTCGTTGTCGCGGGAGTGGATGCCGATCACCATACCCTCGTATACCTCGGTCCCGTGGCCAATAAACAGCCGCCCTCTTTCCTGAAGGTTGAATAACGCATAGGCAAGCGCCTTGCCCTTAGACATCGATACCAGTACACCGTTGTTGCGTTCACCGAGGTTGCCCTGAATTCTGGGCGCGTAGTGATCAAAGGCATGGTACATCAGGCCCGTGCCTGAACTGACCGTCAAAAATTCCGAGCGAAAGCCAATCAGCCCGCGGCTTGGCACAAAGTAGTCGATCCGCACTCGGCCACGCCCGTCGGGAACAATATCACGCAGTTCGGCGCGGCGTTCTCCAAGGCGCTCCATGACCCGACCCTGGTAATCCTCCTCGACATCCACCGCGAGGGTTTCAAAAGGTTCGTGCACTTCGCCCTCTTCCTCACGCATGATCACCTCAGGACGCGAGATGGCAAGCTCGTATCCCTCGCGGCGCATGTTTTCTATCAGAATCGATAAGTGCAATTCACCCCGGCCGGAAACCCGGAACTTGTCAAGGTCCTCCATGGGTTCTACCTGCAAAGCGACGTTGTGAATCAACTCCCGCTCAAGACGGTCCTTGAGATTTCGACTGGTGACAAACTTGCCCTCGCGGCCAGCGAAAGGCGAGTCATTCACCTGAAATGTCATGCTGAGCGTTGGCCGGTCCACGCTCAACGCGGGCAGCGGTTCAACCATATTCGGGTCACACAGTGTGTCTGAGATACTCAGTGGATCAAGGCCGGTGACGGCAATGATATCGCCCGCCAGTGCGTTTTCAGACTCTACTCTCTCAAGCCCTTGAAAACTCAGAATCTGTAATACCCGCCCCTTACGAATATCCCCATCGGGTCCGGAGACAGATACAGCGCCGTTACGAAAGATCTGGCCACGCTGGATGCGTCCGATACCAATCACTCCTACGTAGGGGGAATAATCCAGAGCACTTATCTGCATCTGGAAGGGACCGTCGGAGCTCACCGGAGGGACTGGGACATGCGTCACAATGGCCTCGAACAAGACCTGCATATCATCGGCCGTGCCCGGATCAGGCTCTTTTGCTGCCCAACCCTGTAGTGCCGAGGCATAAATCACCGGAAAGTCGAGTTGCTCATCCGATGCGCCCAGCCTATCGAACAGCTCAAATGTCTGATCTACCGCCCAGTCAGAACGGCTGCCTGGGCGATCAACCTTATTGATCACAACAATCGGGCAAAGCCCGTGACTCAGGGCTTTCTGGGTAACAAAGCGTGTCTGCGGCATGGGGCCCTCTACTGCATCGACCAACAGTAATACCGAATCGACCATCGATAATACGCGCTCGACCTCGCCACCAAAATCGGCATGGCCTGGAGTATCCACAATATTGATACGCCACTTCTGCCAGGTGATGGCTGTATTTTTCGCCAGGATAGTGATGCCCCGCTCGCGTTCGAGCTCGTTTGAATCCATCACCCGATCAGTCATCTCACCGTGCGAGACCAAAGTGCCCGACTGGCGAAGCAGTTGATCTACCAGCGTGGTCTTGCCATGGTCAACATGGGCAATGATGGCAATATTACGCAAGGTATCAATCGAAGGGTGCATCTGGATTTTTCCTGAAGAAATACGCACCGATCGGTGCGGTGGCGCATTATAGAGGGGCGACCGCCTCATGTCGCTATCCGCTGGATTGACCAGCGGGTGATTCATACGATCACAGCGATAACGGATACCCAAGGGCATTCCATGCCTCAAACCAGGATTCTGAGATAAACAATCGGCGACCGCTGACGGTAGCGCCTTTCTTTCTTGGATAGACTCTGTACTATCGCCCGTTTGCGCAAGGAGTCTTTCGCCATGATTGTACGACTGAATAATCTTGGCTCAG
>JAPKAJ010000039.1 GCA_028825345.1 Arenicellales bacterium
CTTGCATCAACCGGCAAAGAAGTTCCGGCTCGATGTAGCTCCAGGGGACCACGTTATAAATGATGACGGGCATTTGGGTTTCTTGTGTGACAGATCGAAAATGTTCAATCGTGGCCTCTTCAGTCGGTTTGAAAAGATAATGAACCGGTGTTACCTGAAGTGCTACCACGCCAGAGTCTCGGACCAGCCGGCCACGTTTGATCGCTTCACGGGTCGAGTCGGTAATGATGCCCGCGATCACAGGCACGCGCCCATCTACAGCGGCTACAGCGGTTTCTACCAACTGCAGGTGCTCGTTTGGGCCCAAGGTGTGGCCCTCACCGGTACTGCCTCCCACAGCAATTCCGTGTACGCCATTGCTGATTAGCCAGTCAATTTGCAGTGGAACCGCAGCATAATCGATCTCGCCATCTGCATTGAAAGGGGTAGTGGCAGGAACAATCACGCCGGTTAGATTGGGTTTGATCATTGTCTGAAATACCTATGCATAAACTGGAAAAGGAGACGATGGCTCGCCATGGTTGTCTATTGCCGAATACGAAAGTCGTTTCGCCCGGAAATATCCGTGCCCCGCATCAGAAACAGCGTCCGTTGGGTATGATCGAGCAGTTTTTTCTCCTTGGCTTGGCGCGCAGCTAGATCACGGTCGAAAACGGAAGTTGTTGGCATATATCGCAAAGTCATCCCCCGCCTCGGATTCGGTGATTTATTTGCTTCTGAACCGTGGACCATGTAGATATCATGCAAAGAGATTTGTCCGGCTTCAAGGGTGAGATCAACGGCTTCGTCTTTGGAGAATTCTGTTGCGATCAATTCCTGGTTTAAAGTCAGGTCGGGGCTTGGGTTGATCTGATGTTCTCGCAACATCTGTTGCTTGTGAGAGCCTGGGATAAGTCTGAGACACCCATTGTCTATCGTTGCCTTATCGATTGCCATCCATACGGTGCAAGTGGCCAGTGGGCGCAGGGGCCAATACTCGCCATCCTGATGCCAGGGGGTTGCCTGCCCGTCACAGGCCGGTTTTGCAAAAAAGCTGGAATTCCAAAGTGCAAAATCTGATCCCAGGATCTGTTCAACCATATCCAGAATTTTTGGAATGCGAGCATAATTTAAAAAGCACAAGTCGTGAGCCAGAAGGTTGGGGCAATAATTGCGAAACTGAGGGTTTCGTAATATCAAGCGGTCATGATCGCTGCGAATATCAGCCAGAACCTCATCGGACAGGCGATAATCCGGTACGGTGTAACCGTTTTCGTGGTAGTGCAAAATTTGATCGCTAGTCAACATAGAACTTTGAGCTCACACTGATCGGCCAGGTGGAAAAGGCAGGTTTACACACCCCAATGTATTAAAGGGAAAGACCAACGGTTCCCCTGGTTACCTGAAAATTGCTGCACCCGCGTTGGTGTAACTTCGGTGAGTATTGCTGTGTCAGCATGTTTTCGATTTGGCTCATCAAGAAGTCGCTGGGCGAATCGCCAGGGTCTTGAGTCAGAACAAAATCCAGATCATCTTGGAACTTTTCGCTGGCTGCATTCTGATCGCTGAACTGCAACACAGGAACCAAGGGGTGGGATGTAACGGGCAGATCGCTGGTATACATTAAAATCATCTCAACTCCAGTTCCCCCAAGCCCGGTCAAAATCTCCGTTAGGCTGGTTGTCGGGGTCGCCATAATGAAAAACCCACTGCCAGATGGGTGTGCGCCGTAGTCGAGATTAGCCGACCAACTTTGAGTTTCCCCAAGCAGATGTTCGGTGAACGTAGTGGAGTCAGCAATACTGGCGCTCTGGGGCACTATAACCTGTGCTCCTGAGGTCACCAGGTCTCTTGCCAGCTGTGCCAGGGCGTGAGCCGTAACCTTGTCCACGGGTCCTTGACTCATAAGGCCAATCTTAAGGTCGGTAATGGCGCCGGTTTGGTGCTCCACAGGCGAATCAAACGCGATACGGAACTGGTCGGCAACTTTTTTAGCCACCCGATCAAGGCCGCCATCGAGTTGCACGCTGGCCCAGTCAAAGCGTGACGGATCTAGCCCCTTAGCCAACAAATCATGCCGGATAGCGTCGTTGTGGGTTCGCTCACACCCATGCTCCAGCAGTACCGCGTGCGTAACAAACCGGTGTTGCAGGTGTCCGCTGACGATATCGAGGAATAGATCCTCCGCGTTGGCGCTGCCGCAACCCTCTGTATGAACCAAAGCAATATAACGGTTAGCCCGGGCTAATACCGGCTCGTTTGCACGCGCTGCGTTTAATTGATTGGCGATCAGTTGGGCAACCTGTCCTGAGCATAGACTGGTTGGCATGATCAACCCGACTTTGTCACTGGTAATCCCATAGTCCGATACGTAACCCTGAAACGATAAATGCCTTCGGTTACCGGCTCGCACCGAAACCGGGCCGGCGCGGACAGGGGTCGGTTTGATGTGAGGCTGCCTCAAAGGAGAAGACTGCTGCCAGTTGCGCCACAGCTGCACCTGCGAGTGGCCAGCAAGTTCTCCCTTGCTCTGCTCTCCGGAGGCGACTCGAACGGTGAGTGCAAAAGTTTCCTGACTAAGACTTTCCATGTCCTCTCCATCGTTATAACGACCAGCATTGATATCCATTTCATTAGATAGCATCTCGAAACGGCCGGTGGTCGTTACAAATTTCAAAGTGGGCACGAAGGGAAAATTGGTGATCGATCCGTTGCCAGTAATAAACAGGATCGCGTTGCATCCTGAAGCCACTTGTCCGGCAATACTCTCGAGATCGTTGCCTGGGCTATCCATAAAATAGTAGCCGGGTTCAGTCATCGGGGCGCCATAGTCAATGACCGCATCCAGTCGAACTTCAGGATCTTTTTTTCTGGCGGCACCAATAGATTTCAAAGCAATGTTGTAAAGGCCCCGGAAGTTATTACCGCCGCTTGGATTGCCCTCGGCACTGGCGCCATGGTTGGCTGCGTACTCTTTAAATTTCTCTATTTTCCGTAGAAACGATTTTGCAGTTCCAAGGTCCTTTACGTTACGCAGTACATAGGATTCTGCACCGATCAATTCATCGGTTTCGGCAAGATTGGCTTTACCGCCATGGCGGATCACCTCTTTCGCTATGCAGCCGGCCAGCGGATTACCTGAAATTCCAGAAAATGCATCAGAGCCCCCACACTGCAGCGCCAGAGCGATATTCGCTATAGGCTCCGGTGTTCGGACTTGTTTACCGATAATGGGTATCCATTGGTCAACTTTCTGACTTGCGTCGATAAGTGCCTGTTCGCCAGATTGGCTAATTCGGAAGAATTCATGAGGTATGTGACTCAATGGATAATGATTATCAAGCATGAACTGTTCAAGATCAGTCGCGGTGAAGGTCCCGTTCCCATAATCCACGGCCAGCACTGCAGCCACATTCGGGTGCACCATGAATCCAGCCAGCGTCCGCATCACCAGTGACCAATTATTCGGGCGGGTGCTACCGTCCCCTTCCGTATGAGTTACGGCAACAACTCCATCTATATTTTTCCCAAGTTTTCGATTTGAATATGCTGACTCAACTTGACGAGCAAACGCAGCAGATTGCACGGTTAACGCAAGGATCACAATGAAGTTACGGGTGCCAACACCTCGCTGTCCTGGACGCCGATATCCAAGAAACGTCCCTACCTCGCTGGTGGGTGCGACCTGCGTTCCTGGCGAAAATGTGGCTTCATTGATCTGATGTTCCAGTATGACATCCAGAAAGTTAGCCTCGCGTGGCAGTTCGAAATCGATGTCTCGTTGCCCCAATGCCGTGAGGATTTTCTGGTTGCATACATACTCACCAGGATCAAGAGAGCGAATCGCTGTTCCAAAAGGCAATCCCCATGATAGCAGTGGTTCATGAGCTTTTATTGGGATCAGAACAAATCGATGCCCCTCCAGTATGGTGTGATGAGTCGTGATTTGTCCGTGTTGGGTTTCGATGATGGCGCCATGGTTTATCCGTCGCGTGGCAATGGCTACGTTGTCGTCACGGTCGGCTAACCGGGCGATCTCGTTAAATTGAAACTTGATCATAGGCTCAGGATATTGTCAGATCGTGTCTTGGTCAAATTGTTGTGAGATTGCCAGGATACTCCGAAGTGGATGGAGCCGGTTCTACCGGTTTGTGTTCTGTCAAGATAAGGCGCGTTGGGTTTGTACGCCAAATAATGAATCATCTCTGGGTAGATCCGATCTACAGTCATACTAAAGATGAATATCCAGGTTCTTCGCAGTGGAGACGATTTGTTGCCAGGTGACATCGTCGAGCGGTATCCCGTTTTTGCGTCGATCATTTTCGGTCGCCTGCTCCGGATCACCTGGCAACTGGACAGGATGATTAGGGTCGGCTGGGACCGATTGGCTGACCCAGTCCGCAAATCGACTTATTTCGGAATCTACACGCTCTTGGTCAGCAAAGACGCCAGGATCCATCAGGATAGATAACATGCCGTTTGTTAATGCCGTAACTCCCGGGCGGGCACAGCCACCACCGGCAATCGCTCCGGCCAGCAAATCAGTCATGATCGCAAGACCAGAGCCTTTGTGTCCTCCCATTGGCATCAGTGTCCCCGGTGGTTCAGCATAGAGGTCTGCCGGATTACAGGTCGGTTTTCCGGTCGCATCAAGCAACGAATCCGCAGGAAGTTCCACGCCTTTGTTACGGGCCACTCTGACCTTACCCTCGGCAAGCGCAGAGGTCGCAGCATCAAAAATAATCGGACTTCCGTTATTAACAGGCATACCGATTGAAATAGGGTTGGTCGAATAGCGCGCATTGATCCCGCCAAAAGGAGCGACCATCATCCCCGCGCCCGAAGTATTAACAAAATGAAGCGATACTTGTCCTGCCATCGCGGCTTTCTCTGCCCAATCTCCAATTCGACCCAGATGGCCAACATTTCCAACGCCGACCATAGCAAGCCCAGAGGTGGCGGCTTTTTGGATGCCTTCGCCAATTACCTGGTTGCCGATAGTCTGGCCAAAGCCCTTGTTGCCTTCAAACATTGAGATCGTATCGTTTTCAAAAACAACAGTAGCAGTCTGATTGGGCACCACATCGCCCTGACGCCAGGAGTCGATATACTGCGGGATTCGAATAACACCGTGGGAATCGTGGCCGGTCAAATTCGCACGTACCAGAAGTCGGCTGATATTTTCCGCTTCGGTGTCGTCGCAGCCAATTGCGCTGAAGATTTCTTTCGAAACGCCTTCCAGTTCCGTGACTATTATTTTCATGATACCCCCGTGGGAGAATGTTTAGGGCGTTGATGGTGAATGAATCAGAGCTGCCAAGTAAAAGTGACCAAGGAAAAGTGAATAGTGATGTACGTACATAAACTATTTTGCTGTACAGAGCAAGAAGATTAACCCAAACCGGAAATGGAGAAACCCTGATGATTGGAAACCCAGTTAGCCTGATCGTGCGCAAGCATTTCAAAAGGCCAGATATTGAGAAACTGAAAATGTTTCAGGGCGTTGCAACGGGCTTTGTTGTTGATGCCCAAAATGGGACCGGGGCACTGGATCGAAAAATAAAGCCAGTTGATCCTGAAATGAAGTTTGCAGGTCCTGCTATGACAGCAGATGCAGAACCTCGCGACTACCTTCCCGTGCAGCCTGCGATTGCGTTGGCAAAGCCTGGAGATGTCCTGGTGATTGCAACGGGGGGATATGAAGGTGCCGCAGTCATTGGCGACAATGTCGCTATGATGGCAAAGAATCAGGGCCTTGCGGCAATCGTAACCGATGGTTTGGTGCGCGATATCGAAGGGGTGTTAGCCGCAGGTATTCCCGTATTTTGCTGTGGGGTATCCCCGAACTCCCCCTATGCGCGTGGTCCTGGCCGAGTAGGCCTGCCGATCGCAATATCACGATCGGTAATACACCCTGGAGATGTCATTATTGGTGATCGAGACGGGGTAGTGGTTATCTCCCAAGATGAGATCGATGCAGTGATTGAGAGCCTCAAGAGCGTTAGGGAAAAAGAGATCGAACTTGAATCTAAGGTCAAAGCAGGGCTTTGTTATGCGCCTTGGGTGGACGATTACCTGCAATCTGATCAGACACGATACCTAGACTGAACCTTTGCAGCCCAAAATCAAGTGACAAACAATCGCCAGTGAGTCATCGACCTTGAACTTCGACATAGTCAGATCATTGGGCAAATAAAAGCACACTCAATTGCTTGACCCTACGAGCATGTCTATGAGAAATTGATTCGGCAGCGTTCGAGTTTGGTCTGGAATTTTGAGTTGTTAACCACGTCAGGATCGACCAGAACGGACGGTGGCGTCCCGCGCTTGATCGAAAATACGTGCTCGAGATCCTGAGCGCCAATGCCTGCGAAACACTGGTCGGTCCAGCACAGGGCGTGCGGCGACAATATGACATTATCCAGGGTCAGCAAAGGATCGTCAGCCTCGGGGGGTTCGGGCTCGAAGACATCCAATCCCGCACCGGCAATGATCCCGGTTTTCAGTGCCTCGACTAAAGCGTGCTGATCGACGACCGGCCCACGTGAGGTATTGATCAGAAATGCTGTTGATTTCATCAGTTGGAGCCTGGATGCATTGACGAGGTGTCGAGTGTCGGCAGACAGCGGAACACTCACCGACAGGAAGTCACTTTCACGAAACACCGTTTCAAGATCAGTGAGTTCGACATTGATGGCCCGGGCGCTGCGCGGATCAATGTAGGGGTCATGGGCGATCAAACGCATGTCAAGCGGTGCGCAGACGCGAGCCAGTTCGGCACCGATATTGCCAAGACCAACCAACCCCAGTGTTCTGCCGACCAGACCTGTGCCCATATGATCCGAACGCCGGGCAAAACTTTCTGGACCCCCGCGGACCAGCGCGTCTTTGGCCATGAGCTTTCCAGCCAGGGCCAGGATGTAGGTTAGGATGGCTGTCGCGACCGGTCGCCTGACCCCGTCGGGCGTGATACCCACGGCAATACCCGCTGCCGTGCAGGCCGGCACGTCGACAGTGTCATAACCGACGCCAAACCGCGTAACCAGGGCCAGTCGGCCGCTGCGGGGAATGCTGTCGGCGTCGAATCTCTCGAGCAACAGCACCAAAGCATCGAAGTCGTCAAGGGATTCCCCGGTCATGCGACCATCCACACCGGGCACGTAGGAAAATTCGATATCCGGATCGCCGGCGAGCGGCGCCAGATCGAACATTGGAAATACCGGTTCACCATCGCCGGTCTGGAACGTCCCTGAAAGGGCCACACGAAACGCCTTGGGCTTGGTCATGATTTTCCCCGGCCTTTGCTGCCCTTACAGCCCTTACGCAACCGGCCAATGCCGTCGCTCAGGGTTTGCTGGTAGGCCAGAACGTCTGTCTGGTAGCAGATCACATCGTAGCCTTTGCGAAAACATGTGATGCCTTGTTCGGCGGTGACCACGAGAAAGCCCAGTGCTTTGCCATGGCGCCGCGCCGCGCGTCTAATCCGTTGCTCCGCCTTAGTAAAGTCTGGGTGCTCAAACTGGCCCGGAATGCCCAGCGCAGCACTGAGATCAAAATGTCCTATCCAGATGCAGTCGACACCCGGTACGGCAGCAATCGTATCGACGTTCTCAAGGCCTTCCACCGTTTCAATGAGCGCGGTCATCGCAATTCTACGGTTGGCTGCGCCCAGCGCTGCGGCAGGGGTTTTTGGCGCGTAGCCGTCGTGGGCAATGCCCAGTGCGATGCCACGGTGCCCGCGAGGTGGGTAGCACATGTGCTGGATGATCTCGCGAGCTTCTTCAGCCGAAGCGACCATCGGCAGTATCAGGCCATCGGCGCCCACATCAAGCACCCGAGCGATATGCTGATAGTTTTTGGACGGCGGTCGAACCAGCGCGGGCAGGTCGGCAGCCCTCAAACTGGTGATCAGCCGCTTGAGCTCGGAGATTCCAAATCCGGAATGTTCCATATCGACAAAAACAAAATCGAGTTCAGCGATTTTAAGAATCTGGCCGATGCCAGGTGTAGAAAACTCGAACAATAAGTGGCCGGCTTTGAGTTTGTCATTAGCGAACAATCGCTTCAGGTTGCTTCTGGCCATGGGGTTGTTCTCCTTTGAGGTTGAGGATGAGCGCGATCGTTCAAATTGCAAAGAGCATTAGGCTAACGCACCTGGTTGGATGTAAGGATAGCAGTAGCCAGGTTCACACGCGTTGCACCACAGGACATGGCCAAACTGCTCGCGCTACGGCACCCCTCAGGCGACTCTCGATGCGGCACAACTTGTCATTAGAGTCGATCCAGGGTCACAATCATCGAAATAGCGACTCGGGTGACCGAGGCAAGGCATAGGTTTCCGGGTTGGATGTGACACACCAAACCAGGGAACTGGGGAAACGGAGACACAGATGAGAGCAAACACTGTACTGGAAGAGACCCAACGCTGTCTTGACAATATTGAGCGTTTCGATGGACAGGTAAACGCGTTCATTTCAGTGCTTTCAGAGACTGCGCTGGAAGAAGCACGTGCAATGGATATGGCCTTGCAACGTGGCGAAGAACAAGGACTCCTGGCCGGTGTCCCGATCTCGGTCAAGGACTGCATTGATGTGGCGGGAGTCAAATGCACCAACGGCAGCCGGTTTTTCCAGGATCATATGCCACGAAACGACGCGTTGGTTGTACAACGATTACGCGAGGCCGGGGCGGTGATTGTTGGTAAGACCAATCTGCATGAATTTGCCTATGGATCGACGACCCAGAATCCTCACTACGGCCTGACCCGGAATCCGTGGGATCTGGCGTGTATTCCCAGTGGTTCCAGCGGCGGTGCAGCCGCTGCACTGGCGGCCGAAATGTGTGTGGGCGCCGTTGGCTCAGACACCGGTGGCTCGGTGCGCACTCCAGCCGCGATCAACGGTGTCTGCGGACTGCGACCATCCATGGGCGCGATTCCAATGACAGGGAGTTTTACCCGGATCTGTCCTGCAATCGATACGGTCGGGCCGCTTGGACGCTCAGTGGACATTGTGGCCCGGATGTTCGCAGTCATGGCTGGATACGATGATGAGGATCTCTACTCGGTTCGCCATACTTGGGACGATGTCCTCAGTCAGATGGCTGGTGACATCGCGGGTCTGCGCATCGGTGTGCCCCGTCGATTTTTTTTCGAGAATCTCGCGCCGGGAATCGGTGAAGCGGTCGAACAGGCGGCAACGCAGTTGGCATCGCTGGGGGCCGTGCTGACTGAGATTGAGCTGGATGGTGCCGAGAGTGCCCAACACAAAGTGATGCCGATGGTCTGGGCTGACGCCTACGAGTACCACCGCGACCGCGCCGAGGACTCCCCGGAACTATTCGGTCAGGATGTGTTGGATCGCATCCTGTTGGGTCGGGATATCTCGGGCAGGGACTACGCCGCTGCATTACGGGCCCGGGAAGACTGGAACAGGATCATCGATCGGGCTTTGCAGGCAGTCGACGTGATCCTGACGCCAACGACACCCCTGGCAGCACCACTGATTACCTCGAGCAGTGATATGCTGGCGACCACCCACCACCTGACACGCTTTACTTACCTGTTTTCCTGGGCTGGCCTGCCCGGTTTGTCGGTCCCGTGTGGTTTTACCGCCAGCGGGTTGCCCATCGGCATGTTGTTAAATGGTCGGCCCTATGACGAGGGCCTGTTGTTCAGGGCGGGATCGGCTTATCAGGCTGAGACGAACTGGCACCAGCACCGGCCCCGATTGCTATCCAAAGGGACCTGATCAGCGGTTTACTCGAACTGAACTAAAGGCGCCAAACCCAGCAGGAAAGTTGGTCTTACTGCTGGCGCCGGATACGCGTTATTCCAGCGTGCCCGTGATTGCAGATGGTTGAATTGACGGTTAACGAAACAGACTCAAAATGGAGAAACCCGACGAATGAAAGACAGCAAACGCCACCGCAGTGCCGAATGGTTTGGCAAGGCCGACAAGGATGGATTCAATCATCGCAGTTGGATGAAGAACCAGGGGATCCCTGATGACCATTTTGATGGCCGGCCCGTAATCGGCATCTGCAATACCTGGTCGGAACTGACTCCTTGTAACGCGCATTTTCGAGAATTGGCCGAGCGGGTGAAGCGGGGGGTTTTGGAGGCGGGCGGTTTTCCGCTTGAGTTTCCAGTAACCTCGACTGGCGAAACCTTGATGCGGCCGACAGCGATGTTGTTCCGGAATCTGGTCAGTATGGATGTCGAAGAATCGATCCGAGCCAATCCGATCGATGGAGTGGTACTCCTGGTGGGCTGTGACAAGACGACACCGGCTCTTCTTATGGGTGCTGCGAGTTGCGATATCCCCACATTGGCTTTGTCGGGCGGCCCGATGCTGAACGGTGTCTACCGCGGTGAACGGATTGGTTCCGGTACCCACGTCTGGAAATTCGACGCCATGGTCAAAGCGGGCGAGATCACGCTCGATGACTTTCTTGGAGCCGAGGCGTGCAATGCCCGTTCGCCTGGGCATTGTATGACGATGGGTACGGCATCGACGATGGCGAGTATGGTCGAAGCGCTGGGCATCGGGTTGCCAACCAACGCAGCTATTCCTGCAGTAGATTCAAGGCGTAAGACCCTGGCCCAGATCGCTGGCCGGCGGATCGTAGAGATGGTTGAAAGCGACTTGAAAATGTCCAAAATATTGACCCGGCAAGCATTTGAAAACGCGATTCGTGTCAACGCGGCAATCGGTGGCTCTACAAATGCGGTGATCCATCTTATGGCCATCGCCGGGCGAATGGGTATCGACCTGTCGCTGGAGGATTGGGATTCGCTTGGGCGAGATATCCCCTGTCTGGTCAATTTGATGCCGTCAGGTGAATATCTCATGGAGGACTTCTATTACGCCGGCGGACTTCCCGTGGTCCTTAAGGAACTTGGCGCCCAGGGTTGCCTGCACAAAGATGCGCTGACCGTCAATGGCGAAACCATCTGGAACAATGTGCACGATGCCGAGTGTTATGACCGTAAAGTCATTTTTCCGTTTAAGGATCCGTTTAAGCCTGTTGGCGGTATCGCGGTTCTGCGGGGCAACCTGGCACCCGGTGGATCGGTAATCAAGCCGTCCGCGGCATCTCCGGAACTGATGCAGCACCGTGGAAGAGCTGTGGTATTCGAGACCATAGAAGACTACAAGGCCCGCATTGATGACCCCGATCTGGATATCGATGAGACCTGCGTGATGGTGCTCAAAAATTGCGGGCCCAAAGGATACCCGGGTATGGCGGAGGTGGGTAACATGGCTTTACCTACCAAGGTGCTGAAAAAAGGTATTACCGATATGGTGCGCATCTCTGATGCCCGCATGAGTGGCACGGCCTATGGCACAGTGGTGCTCCACGTTGCTCCGGAAGCCGCCGCTGGCGGGCCCTTGGCATTGGTTGAAAACGGGGACATCATCGAAATCGATGTGACCGCACGCTCCATTCATGTCGATATTTCCCAAGCAGAATTGGACGCTCGAAAAGCCCGCTGGGTACTACCAGACACGGGGCCAGAAAGAGGCTATGTTCACCTGTATGTTGAGCACGTCAATCAGGCTGATACGGGTTGCGATTTAGACTTTCTGGTTGGTAAGAGTGGTGCAGCAGTGCCTCGGGAGAATCACTAGATGCTGACTGACAGTCCAGAAATTACGCAGTGGTCGATTTGGGCGCGCTGGGTTATGCACCGAGCTGAGCATCCGATGCCCAGGGTCGTAGGCTAAAGCGACCTGATTGAAAAACCGATGGTGTTATACCAGCCGTAGTCCAAGTCGTGGTCTGGGCCGACAGGTCGACTTGATGCGTGGCGCTGCTAGTGGCTGACAGTCAGGCGTTGGAGTACAGCCTCATCAATTTCGACACCGAGGCCTGGCCCAGCCGGCACCGCCAGGTATCCGTTCTCTAGGCGAAATGGCTGTTGCAGCAGGTCGTCTCGAATAGGATTGGGTGTGCGATCGAATTCGATCATGGGTTCGTTTTGCAAAGCAACCGGATATGCCGTGTGTGGGCAAGGCGGGGCTGTGGCTATTGCTTGCAATGCGGCAGCGACCGCAATGCCTGAGCCCCAGACATGCGGCAGAACCGGCTTGCTGAATATGCTTGCCAGGGCAGAAATCTTCTGCCATTCGGTGAATCCGCCCGCACAACAAAGGTCCAGTTGCACAATATCCACACAATCTTCGATCAGGTCGCGAAAACCGTATCGCGTAAATTCGCACTCGCCTCCGGCAATCGGAATGTTGAGCGAGCGGCGCACTTGTTGGTACCCGGCATGGTCTTCCGGCGTTACCGGCTCCTCGAACCACAGAATCTCGTTGCTCTCGACTCGCCGACCCATTCGTGTTGCAGAAGTGGCGTTGTAGGCGTGATTGGCATCGATCATTAATGGGAAATCTGAGCCAAAGATCTGCCGAACCAGATCGACTCGCTGCCCATCGATCTCAATCGGCAACAGCCCGATTTTTATTTTGACTGCGCGAAGGCCCGATTCTTTCAGTTGTTGGGCTTCGCTCTCCAGAGCCGCCAGCATTTTTGGCGTATCGGCAAAGAAATCCGGGTAGTAACATCCAGTGCCGTAAGCCTTCACCTGATTGCGGAATGCCCCGCCCAGCAGGGCATGCACGGGTCGGCCAAGAGACTTTCCCATGATGTCCCACAGGGCAATATCGATAGCACTGAGCGCCTCAATGTAAGTGCCTTTTTGTCCAAAATCTCGGCTAAAGGCATAAAGCTCTTCAAATGTCCGGTTGGGTGTATCGGCAGGAGTATTGATAAGCCTCGGGGCCAGAACATCATTGATGCAGCATGCAACCGGTTCAGGAGGACCATATTGACCACCCTCTCCCCATCCCACGATTCCGTCATCGGTGCATATACGAACCAGCAGGCTATTGCGGTCTGTGAATCGGGCCTGGGAAGAGTAGAACGGTTTATCGAGCGGGCTTCGCAGAATATAAGTTTGAATTGCCTCAATCTTCAAGAAAAAACTCCCAGTGGTGAACCGTGTCGACTTCTTAGGATTTAACTGCTTTTTGGAAGCAGCCCATTGGCGATCGCCCTTTCGAAATGGGCCATGGTTTTTGCGACACCTTCTTCGAGTGGCGTGTAAGGGATCTCACCGAGCAAGTCATGTAATTCGGCGTCGGTCGCGCCATGTGGAAACGGCAATGGGGTTTCTTCGTGAGTGATTTGCGCCGTGGGCAGCACCGCCTGAATTGCGGCAACCACTTCACTCATCTGCGCCACAGAGCCCGCTAAGTTGAATACGTCGGCACCTTGC
>JAPKAJ010000283.1 GCA_028825345.1 Arenicellales bacterium
AAGCTCACTGGCAATACGAGCTTCATCGCTTTCCGGCACGATCAGCAACCATTCCGCAGGACCTAGCCACAGTACGGAATATGTGTCACGGACTGTGGCGGTATTCGATATGCGAGGAATGTCCATCCCTAAAACTTCAGAAAAGCGATCCTGGGCAGTACGATCACCTTTCAGCATTAACATGCCACAAGGTGTTGGTCTTTTAATAGTCACGTCGTAGGGCATTTCAGCTTCTCATGCGCTCGCCCTTGGCATCAATAAATACCGGTGGTACCACCAGCGCTTCAATGGTTCGGTCCAGACCCGACACAGTAACCGAATCCCCGTGCCGGTCACGCCCGTTCTTGAGGAGCGCCAAGGATATCGAGCGATTGAGATTTGGACTAAAACATGACGCCGTGACATGGCCCAGAAAGCCGGGTATCTCACCAACGGCCTTGGGCTCGATAATGGCACTGCCTTCGACCATTACGAATTGTTCGTCCTGTGGCAGGAGCCCGACCACCTGCTGGCGTAGACCACCTACAGACTGGTCTCTAACCAGACTCCGTTTTCCGACAAAATCTGATTTGTTCATATTGACTACCCACCTCATTCCAGCATCAAAGGGGTTGGTGATGCCATCACCTTCTGCGCCGGCTGAGATATAACCCTTTTCAATTCTCAAAACACCGCTGGTCTCCGAACCCACCGGCGTAATACCAAAAGCGGCTCCCGCATCCATCAAGGCCTCCCAAACTGCAAGTCCATCACGCCGACGAACATTGACCTCAAAGCTGAGTTCACCGGTGTAGCTCACACGGGCAACGCGAGAGAATTTTCCCGCCACCTGGCCTTCGCGCATCGACATAAACGGAAACGAATTGGCGTCCAGATTGATATCAATCCCTGTTGAAGCCAAAACCTCCCTGGCTTTAGGTCCGCAGACGCAAATATTGACCCACTGGGCGGTTACTGTTGTGACATACACCCTTAAGTTCGGCCATACGACCTGGAGTAACCGCACCATATGGGTATACACCGCATCAGCAGTTCCTGATCCAGCAGAAAGAAGGTAATGGTTCTCACCCAATCTGAACGTCACACCATCATCAAGCAGACGGCCATCCTCATGCAGCATCAATCCAAACCGTCCCTGCCCAATTTCCAGGTCGTCCCAGCTATTGGTGTAGATGCGATTCAATAATGTTGTCACATCTGGACCATGAAGCTCAAACTTGCCCAGCGGCGTACCGTCATAAATACCTACCTTTTCCCGTACCGCCAACGCCTCCCGGTTGACCGCTGACCGCATATCCTCCCCTGGCTCAGGATAATAAATTGGTCGACGAAAATTGGAGCCCGCTTCATTCATCGATGCGCCGGAATCTATATGCCACTGGGTAATGGGTGTCGTTCTCAGTGGTAGTATCAGCGGACCGTTATGTGATCCGGCGATAGCTCCAAAACTGATAGGACTGTAAGGGGGTCTGTAGGTCGTCGTACCTACTGAACCCGGTTCAACCGATAGTTGCTTTGCGATCAGACCTATTACATTGGTATTACTGATTTTGCCCTGGTCTGTTGCCATCCCAGCGGTCGTGTAGCGCTTGGCGTGCTCTACAGATGCATAATTCTCACGCACTGCCAGTTTCAGGTCACTACTCGTCACGTCGTTCTGAAAGTCGACAAATGCTTTGGCTCTGGATGTGGTCGGAATCTCCCAAATGGGTTCTATCTGAAGTTCTGGTGTATCGGATGCATCGGGCTGGCGCGGCATCATTGGCTTCAAACCCAATGCTTCGACACTGCGCCTCCCAACCGCCAGACCCTCGTGCAAACAACCTTTAAGATCAAATACGCCTCGCACCGCGCCTGCGCAGAACGAGGACTGAACGGATTCACCCGGCACAAAGCACGCGAGACGCGGGTCGTAAACCGGCTTTGCGCCTGAATGTGAATGAAGATGCACCTGTGGGTTCCAACCACCCGAGTAACAGACCACATCACACGCAAGCTTTCTTACCTGTGAGGTATTAGCCAGAGACACCACTTCTACACCATGCACGTTTGAGCGCCCGTGAACCGCGCTAATACCCGAGGCACTCAACACTTCTATGCCCTGGTCTGCCGATCTTTTCAACAGTTCACAATCAATCGTCTGACGAGTATCCACGATTGCGTGAATATTTTGCCCTGCCTCAACAAGATCAAAAGCAGACTGGTAAGCACTGTTATTATTTGTCGTGATGACGATCTGTCGACCAAGATTGACTGCGAAACGATGTACATATGTACTCGCCGCCGAGACAAGCATCATGCCAGGACGATCATTGTTCGGAAAAACAAGCGGCCGCTCTACAGCCCCTGTGGCAATAATCACCTGCTGTGCGCGTACGCGCCAAAATCGCTCACGCAGCCAGGATTGCTCAGGGTTTCGTTCGATGACCGTCAGCATATTGTGATCGTAGTATCCTGCAACCGTACTGTTGGCGAGTCTGCGAACATTGGACCGACGGTCCACTTCTGCAGTTATTTGCTGAGCCCACTTCACCGCGGACTGCCCGTCAATCTGAGTCGGTTCACTAAGCAGCCGTCCTCCGGGCTGACTCTGATCATCCACAAACAGGACCCGGGCACCACTTTCACCGGCAACCAGAGCGGCGGCTAGACCACTCGGTCCTGCGCCGACGATGAGGATGTCGCAATGATGGTATCGTTTTTCGTAATATTCAGATTCCGTTGTCTTGGGAATCTGACCCAGACCTGCCGCTTTGCGGATTACACGCGCATAGCTATTCCACGGACGCCACATGAAGGTTTTGTAGTAAAAACCGGCGGGAATAAGCCGAGATATCTGGTCGTTGACACTTCCCAGGTCAAACCGAGGCCCTGGCCAACAGTTCTGACTTTTCGCATGTAGATGATCCGTCAGGGGCAAACACGTTGCCAGCACATTTGGCTCTTCAGCTATCCCCTGAAGTTGAACCAGCGCATTTGGCTCTTCGAATCCCGCACCCACAATCCCCCGAGGCCGGTGATACTTAAAGCTTCGTGCAACCACTCGAACTCCGTTTGCCAACAACGCCGATGCCAATGTGTCACCGGGGTATCCCTTGTAGTGTCTGCCGTTAAACTGAAATGGAATAACGCGATCCCGATCTATCATACCCCCCGTGGGTCTTCGGCTGGGGTAGGCATTCATCGCAAGACAATCCACTCAATCAGTATAAGAAGATTATTCAAGAGGCCTCTCCATCCTTTCTGGTGGAGACTATCTCGTGTGTCACATTATTTCTGCAGATCTCAAACCACTGTTCACAGCCTCTGGCATGCCACCACCGTTCTATAACCCAG
>JAPKAJ010000040.1 GCA_028825345.1 Arenicellales bacterium
TTTTCAGCAAAGGTCGTCTCTGCCGATCAGATCGCTGTGACCTGGCAGATCGCGCCGGGTTATTACATGTACGCAGATAAGTTCCATTTCGAAAGCGATCCACAGGGTGTCGCACTTGGCGAGATCATTTTTCCACCAACCAAGATTAAGCGCGATGAGTTTTTCGGTGATGTAGAGATTCTTGAGGGTACCGCGCGGATCATGCTGGGATTGGAGCGTACCGCTGAAGATACAGGGCAGGTAAATCTCACCGCTCGCGGTCAGGGCTGTAATGAGCCGGTTGGGGTGTGCTACCCGCCCATGACTCACACTTTGGCATTGAACCTGTTGACATCGCCAGAGACGACCCAGCCGCTGGCGTCCACCACTGTTAACAGTGTCACTGACCTGCGCGAGTTGCTGGGTGTTGCGGCGAACGAGCCTGAATTCCTCGACGTCGATGAAGCCTTTCACCTGGATATCAAGGCCAATGGCCCGCAAACACTGAGCGCGCATTTCACCATCGCGCCAGGCTATTACCTTTATCAGGACAAACTCAGTTTTCTAAGTATTGGCGACCCGGCACTTGCAGATTACAACTTGCCCGGCGGGAAGACCAAACATGACCCCTACTTTGGGGATGTGGCGATATATTCGGCTGATTTTGCGGTAGACCTGGCGTTGGCACGCGGTGCTGGGCGCAAAGAAATGCGCGTGGATGCCAGTTACCAGGGTTGCGCAGAAAAAGGCATCTGTTACCCGCCGGTGAAAAAATCTTTCACCATTGCCTTGCCACAGCTTATCAGCAACGCTGTCGCAGCCACACCAACCGCAGCGCCTGTACCCGAAAGCGCGGACGATACGATATCGGGCAGCGCACTTGCCGGCTACCTGGGTGTGGCCTTTGGCACCGGACTGCTGCTCAGTTTTACCCCATGCGTCCTGCCGCTGATTCCGATCCTTCTGGGCAGTGTGGTTGGCCAATCCAGTGGCGGACGGTTACGCGGGGCCACACTATCGGTGGTTTACGTGCTTGGCACAACGGTAACCTACGCAGCCATCGGCGCGGTGGCTGGAGCGACAGGAGACCAGTTACAGGCCTATTTTCAGAATATCTGGGCAATTGGTACGATCGCCCTGATCCTGTCGCTCATGGCTTTGTCGATGTTCGGCCTATATAACGTTCAACTGCCCTCGACCCTGCAGTCGCGGCTAAGTGCCAGCAGCCAACGCCTGGGTGGCTCGGCCGGCATGATCTTTGTGCTTGGCGCGCTCTCCGCCCTGATCGTTGGGGCCTGCGTGTCACCGTTGCTGATCTCGGTACTGAGCATCGCCATCTTGCACGGTGACCCCTGGCTGGGTGCGGCGCTGATGTCGGCACTCGCCTTGGGTATGGGTGTAATCCTTATCGCGGCCGGTGCCGGTGCCGGCTATCTCATTCCCAGCAATGGCCTGTGGATGGAACGAGTTAAGCAAGTATTCGGTGTCATGCTGCTCGGAGTCGCGATCTATCTGCTGGGCGCCGTACCAGACGTGCCCGTCCTGTTGCTGTGGGCGGCGCTGTTCATTATCACTGCGGTTTACCTGGGCGCTGCGCGTGCGCTACCGGAACAGGCGTCGGGCTGGCAGATACTTTTTAAAGGAATGGGAACGGTTCTGCTGGTCTGGGGCGTACTGGCAATGATCGGCGGCTTTAGCGGCAATCGAAATATCCTCGCGCCCGTATCGCTGGAATCACTCGGGAGCCGAGGCATATTGCAGTCCAAGGCCACGATAACCACCGCCCATTTCACCCAGGTCGATTCCTTGTCGACACTGGACAATGCCCTAAAGTCAGCCAACGCCTCAGGCCACAAAGTGCTGCTGGACTTTTATGCCGACTGGTGTACCGATTGCATACGAATGGAAGAATCCACATTTCGCGATCCGGGCGTGACTGCAGCACTTGCTGACTACCGTCTGCTGCAGGTAGACGTCACAGATCCCGATGACCCGAAAACCAGTGCCATAAAGAAGCGTTACGGCGTCTTCGGGCCACCGGCTATGCTGTTCTTTAATACCAACGGCGACGAAAATACCGCCCAGCGACTCTACGGCTATAAAGGTGCCCAGGCGTTTGTTGCATTGCTAAAGACGCTCTAAATCTTGCGATGAAGCCCCAGGTTACCATCATGGCCTGGGGTCTTGGCGGAGTCTTGGCACTTGCAATAGGGCTTTTCGCTTCGCATTGGCTTAGCAGCCGCTCACCCAAACCGGTGGCCGCTCAGTTGGTGGCCTTTTCACTGCCAAGAAGTGATGGCCAGATTTTCTCGTCAGAACAACTGGCCAACCGCGTGGTGCTCATCAACTTCTGGGCCACGTGGTGCGCGCCCTGCCGTACCGAGATACCACTGCTGATCGACGCCCATACACTGCACGCCCCGGTGCTGGCGGTGGTGGGGATCGCAGTCGATGACATTGAAGCGGTCCGTCGGTTTGAGAACGAGATGGGCCTGGATTACACCTCTTTGATCGCCAAGACCGAAGGCCTGGCCCTGATGGCCCGTTATGGCAGTCCGGGTAATCTACCCTTTACACTGCTGTTCGACAGCAAGGGACGCTTGCAGCAGCAAAAGACAGGCGAACTGACCGCAAATGACCTCGATCGATGGCTTGCTGACCTGCTTTGAGTCACCAATATCTGGCTCATAGTCGAGTTATTATTTTCGCCGAAAAATAGGCAAATTTCATCGAAATCGCAGATAAATGATCCAATCTGGACATAAAATTAAAAAATGGTGAGAATACTCATCTACCCACCAGAGTACTGACTGATGCCTGATATCCTGTTGTTACACGGACCGAACCTTAATTTGCTCGGTGAGCGAGAACCAGGCATTTACGGACGTCAGACCCTGGCCGACATTAACGAGCAAGCCGATTCACTTTGCTCCTCACGCGGTGCCACGCTTGAGGCCATGCAGTCCAACGCCGAGAGTGAGCTTGTGGAGCGGGTGCAGCGCGCCCCCGGCGATGGCGTGGGCTTCATCGTGATTAACCCCGCAGCTTTTACCCACACCAGCGTTGCTCTACGCGACGCCCTGGCTGCGGTCAGCCTGCCTTTTATCGAAGTCCACCTATCCAACCCACATGCCCGCGAAGCGTTCCGGCGCCAATCCTTTTTCTCCGACCTGGCCCAGGCTGTTATCTGTGGCTTCGGTCCGCACGGCTACGAGGTCGCCATTGATGCGGCGCTGAATCAGCTGGGTTTCGCTGGGACAAAGGCCTGAGACCCAATCCATGGATATACGCAAGATAAAAAAACTGATTGAGATGCTCGAAGAATCTCAACTCAATGAGATCGAGATCAGCGAAGGTGAAGAATCGATCCGACTCAGCCGTGGAAGCACGCCCTATACCGGTTCGGCCGGACCAGGAGTCTTCGCCACACCCGCCCCGTTGCTGGCTGTTCCACCGGCTTACATCCCGGATGAAACCGGGATAACCATTACAGAGCCGACCGAATCATCCGACGAAGCGGGGGCCGTACACTCACCTATGGTCGGCACCTTTTACGCCTCTCCCAATCCTGAATCCAGGCCCTACGTCGAGATTGGCAGCAGCGTCAATGTGGGCGATACGCTTTGCATGATTGAAGCCATGAAGATATTCAATCACGTGGAAGCCGAAGTCAGTGGCGTAGTCCGAAAGATACTCAAACATAGCGGCGATCCGATCGAATACGGCGAAGTCCTGTTTGTTATTGACGAAGACAGCGCCTGAGCAAACGCCCATGATTGACAAATTGGTGATCGCGAACCGCGGCGAGGTCGCACTGCGGATTCTGCGGGCCTGCGGAGAACTCGGCATCCAAACCGTGGCGCTGCATTCTGAAGCCGACGCCGATACCAAGTATGTCCGTCTTGCCAAGGAGTCGGTTTGTATCGGGCCGGCCCCTGCCGCGGCTAGCTACCTCAACATCCCGGCCGTGATCGCAGCGGCTGAAGTGACCGATGCCAGTGCTATCCATCCGGGTTATGGTTTTCTGGCTGAAAATGCTGATTTTGCAAAGCACGTAGAAGAGAGCGGCTTTATTTTCGTCGGGCCGGCACCCGAAACTATCCGCCTGATGGGGGATAAAATATCGGCGATCAAAATGATGCGCGAGGCCGGGGTACCCTGTGTCCCCGGCTCTGATGGACCCCTGCCGGACGATGCCGACGCAATCATTCGCATCGCTGCTGGGATTGGCTACCCGATCATCATCAAGGCTACTGCCGGGGGTGGTGGCAAAGGCATGCGAGTCGTTCATACCGAGGCCGCATTGCTGAACGCGTGGCAACTGACACGCAGTGAAGCCCAGGCGGCGTTCGCTAACGATACTGTTTATATGGAACGCTACCTGGAAAAACCGCGGCACGTCGAGTTTCAAGTCCTCGCCGACACTCAGGGCAACGTGGTCATCCTTGGAGACCGTGACTGCTCGATGCAGCGCCGTCACCAGAAGGTGCTGGAGGAAGCCCCAGCGCCGGGAATTACTGACGACATGCGCCACAAGATGGGGGAGCTGTGCACCAATGCCTGCCGCCTTATCGGTTACCGCGGTGCCGGCACCTTCGAGTTTCTATTTGAGCGCAATGAGTTCTTCTTTATTGAAATGAATACCCGTTTGCAGGTCGAACACCCGGTGACCGAGGCCATTTCCGGTATTGATATCGTGCGCGAACAGATCCAGATCGCAGCCGGCGAACCTCTCAGCGTGTGTCAGGACGATATTCATCTACGGGGTCACGCCGTGGAATGCCGGATCAACGCAGAAAATCCGGACACCTTCATGCCCTCACCGGGGCTTATCACCCAGTACCATCAGCCCGGAGGGCCCGGTATCCGGGTCGATTCGCACATATTCAATAACTACCGGGTGCCGCCCTACTACGACTCACTGATTGCCAAGGTGATTGCCTATGGCGAAACACGTGAACAGGCTCTTGTGCGCATGAGTGGGGCACTGCGGGAAATGGTCATCGACGGTATTGATACCAACATCACCCTGCAGCGACGACTGGTAAACGATGCTGCCTTCCGACAACAGGCGCTGGATATTCATTACCTGGAACGCCAGTTATCCAGTTGAGCAGTCGTTCCGTCGCAAATGTAACAGGGCCAACTGCGGCCTACTGGCTGCAAATCTCTGTCACGGTTGCCTGTGATGTGGCGGACTGTGTAGACGAGGCTCTCGAGGTATTTGGGGCTATCGCGGTGAGCCGAACAGACGCTGGCGACTCGCCGCAGTTCGATGTAGCCCAACCCGGTGATCCCCGCTGGGCTTTGCAGACAGTAACCGGAGTATTCGACCCAAGCATAGATGTTGGCACCTGCACAACGATGCTCACTGGGATTATTGGCAAGGAAATCACAGTACAAGTCGATCAACTTGCCGACCAGGACTGGGAACTGTGCGGCCGAATCCAGTTTCAGCCCATCAAAATCAGCGACCAGTTGTGGGTTTGCCCCCCCTGGCAGACGGCTCCCGATACCAACGCTTTGAATCTCGTTATTACCCCAGGACTTGCTTTCGGTACGGGCACCCATCCGACCACGCAACTGTGCCTGACCTTGCTCGAAGAATTAACACTTAAGGACTGCTCGGTGTTGGATTGGGGTTGTGGCTCAGGCATCCTCGCGGTTGCGGCCTTGCGCATGGGGGCCACGCAGGCGACTGCGGTAGACCTTGACCCACGAGCCCTAACCGCTACCCAGGAAAACGCCAAACGCAATGGAGTCAATCATGGCCTGTCAGTCATGTCGGTGGGCCAGCTATCTCACGACTTAGGTTACGACATAGTGCTTGCCAACATTCTTGCCGGCACGCTTATTTCCCTGGCACCGACACTCGATCGGCATCTGTCCCCGGGCGGTACTTTGATTCTGAGCGGGGTGCTACCAGCACAGGCCGATCGGGTGCAGCAGGCATTTGCACAGTACAATTTCAGACTCTTGCATCGCGATGACTGGGTCGCGCTGCAGGGACAACGCACCGCTGGCTGAAACCGACCGATGACCACTGCCGCACACGCCTCATTACAAACCCGTTGCAGCTACTGCGACACGGTACTCGCCGTTACCGCAAAGCAGTTGCAATCAGACTCTGGGCTACTGGCCTGCAGCGATTGTGGCAAAGTCTTCAACGCTGCCTGGAATCTCATCGATCAGGTCGCTAATCCAGCGCAGCTGGCTCAACCGATTGATACGGTTGAACGTTCGACCGTGGTGCCAACTCCTGATTTGCGACCCTTTAAGTCCCGGCGCGTGACGGAGGCAGGCGTGCGTCCAGAAGGGGACGAGGCACAACCGGCACCGAGCGCCACATCAGAACCGGCGGTTTGGGAGAACTTCGATGTTATGTTGGGCGGGCGCAGCGAGCCCAGACTCAATGCTACGAACCCCACGGAGGCACTGACTGCGCCCCCACGCCAGGCAAATACGCCCACTGAGGGATCCGGGTGGGCCTGGCCATTGGCTGGTATATTCGTTGCGTGCCTGGCGCTCTTCACCCAGGTACGCTTTGGCCTGCTAGAAGAAATCGCCAGTGTTGCCTCAGCGCGGCCGGCCCTTAACGCCTTGTGCCGCTATACCGATTGTGAACTACCCCAGACCCTAACGGGCCCGACCATCGTGGTAACTCATACCAGCATAGACCTGCATCGACACCTACCAAAGGCTCTGATTGTACGCGTCCACCTGCAGAACCGAAGCCATAGTGCACAAGACTATCCCGCACTCGAACTCACGCTGAATGGCCGATCCGGAAAGGTGCTGGGCCGGCGAAGTTATTTGCCACGTGAATTTAGCGTCGTTGATGAATCCGTGCGCATTGGCGGCGACCGCAGCGCCGTTGTCACACTGATACTGGCCCAACCGGACCCTGCAGCAAGTGGTTTTAGTGCGCGTGTGGTGCGCTCCTGACATGCCTGATCCCACTGTCAACACCCAACCCCTGGCCGGCCTCACCATTGGCCATCTGACACTAGCCGGAAGGGTGCTGGCCGCCCCCATGGCCGGGGTTAGCGATCAACCCTATCGCACACTGGCACGGCGTTACGGCGCTGCACTCGCGGTTAGTGAAATGGTGACCTCGGCTCCCGATCTTCGCCAATCCGAAAAATCCCGCCGGCGCACCACCCACGATGGTGAGACCGGACCCATCAGCGTGCAATTACTTGGCGCAGACCCACTACAAATGGCTAGCGCAGCGCGGGAAAATGTCGCCCGTGGTGCCCAGATTATCGATATCAACATGGGCTGCCCGACAAAGAAAGTCTGCAAGCGACTGGTGGGCTCAGCACTTATGCGGGACGAACCACTGGTGGCACGGATCCTGGAAGCGGTGGTTCAATCTGTTGATGTGCCAGTCACTTTGAAGATACGAACTGGCTGGGATAGGGTCTCGCGAAATGCCCCGGTAATCGCCCGTATTGCCGAGCAAGCCGGTATTCGGGCACTGACCGTTCATGGCCGCAGCCGGCAATGCAAATACCATGGCCCCATCGACTATGACACCATTACCGAGGTCAAGGCAGCAGTATCGATCCCGGTGATCGCCAACGGTGATATCGATACCCCTGAGCATGCCCGGCGGGTCCTGCAAGCCACAGGGGCCGATGCAGTCATGGTCGGTCGGGCGGCTCAGGGGCAACCCTGGCTGCTGGGGCGTATCAGTAGTTTTCTGGATCGAAACCAGGATCCAGGTGACCCGCCACTGGCGGAAAAATACGATACGCTGCGTGGCCACCTGGACGCGCTGTACAGTTTCTACGGCTGTGACTACGGAGTGCGCATCGCCCGCAAGCACTTCCAGTGGTACGCTGCACGGCTTAGCCCACATAACTCTTTTAGCCGGTTGTTTAACCGTGCCTCAAGTCCGAGCGCCCAACAGGCACTGGTTACCGCTTTTTTTGATAACTTAACCTCACGCGATCCCGGTCGCGAAACATGAAACCCGTCCGAGCCCAGCCCCTAGGTGAGTGTGTACGCCAGTCACTGGCGGCCTATTTCGCTGACCTAGAAGGAACAGAAGCGCAAAACCTGTACCCACTGGTTATTGGCGAGATCGAAAAACCCCTGCTGGAAGCTGTGATGCACCAGGCCGGGGGCAACCAGTCCCGGGCGGCCCGCATGCTGGGTATTAACCGCAATACGCTACGGAAAAAACTCACCCAGTATGGGCTGAGCTGAAACAAGGCCTGGGCAGGTGCGGCACACGTCCAGCCAGGCCGGTTGGAACCTTTTTTAACTGCGATGATGAGTAAACACCATGAGCGAGAACGACCGCATACCCATACAACGGGCACTGATCAGCCTATCTGACAAAACCGGCGCCGCCGAATTCGCTGGCCGGCTCGCGGCGCTTGGTATCGAGATACTCTCTACCGGTGGCACCGCCCAGTTGCTTCGGGACAATGGCCTGGAGGTCGTAGAAGTATCGGACTACACGGGTTTTCCGGAGATGATGGGCGGGCGGCTAAAGACGCTGCACCCGCGCATCCACGGTGGCCTGCTGGGTCGTCGTGGCATCGATGATGATGAGATGGCTGCCCATGATATCGGACCCATTGATCTGGTCGCCGTAAACCTCTACCCCTTTGCGCAAACCATTGCCCGACCCGACTGTACTCGGGCCGAGGCCATTGAGAATATCGACATTGGCGGCCCAACCATGTTGCGCGCTGCAGCCAAAAACCAGGCGGCGATCACCGTTATCGTAGACAACGCTGATTACGCCACCGTCGCGACAGAGATCGAAGATACCGGAGGCGTTTCACGTTCTACTCGCGAACGTTTGGCAGCGCGAGCCTTCAGTCACACGGCTCAGTATGACGGCATGATCTCCAACTACCTGACAAAGGATGAAGGGTACAGCTTCCCGGCAACACTCAACCTGCAGTTCACTCGCCGCGAGATCATGCGCTATGGTGAAAACCCACACCAGTCGGCTGCGTTCTATCAGGAGCATCAGCCGCTGCCTGGCACACTGGCATCAGCTGAGTTGCTACAAGGCAAGTCGCTTTCGTTCAACAACGTCGCAGATGCAGACGCAGCGCTGGAATGCGTCAGTGCTTTTGCCGAAACGGCCTGCGTGATCGTGAAGCACGCCAACCCCTGTGGCGTCGCTGTAGCCGCAACGGGCCTGGATGCTTATCAGGCGGCCTATGACACCGACCCCACTTCAGCCTTCGGCGGCATCATCGCCTTTAATCAGGAACTGGATGGCGCCACCGCAGCGCTGATTCTAAAGCGCCAGTTTGTCGAAGTCATTATCGCATCAACTTTTACGGGTGAAGCACTGGCCGCCCTGTCGACAAAACCCAACGTACGGGTAATGCAGGTTCAAGCCATCGATGCCGATGCTTTCGCACAGCAGAACTTCAAGCGGGTGGGTGGTGGACTGCTGGTACAGCAACAGGATCTGGGTCGGGTCACAGCATCTGATCTCAAGGTCGTCTCAGAACGTGAACCCAGTGCACAAGAAACCCGCGACCTGCTGTTTGCCTGGACGGTTGCCAAGTTCGTCAAGTCCAATGCGATTGTCTATGCCGCTGACCAGCGCACCATTGGCGTGGGAGCCGGGCAGATGAGCCGGGTCTACTCGGCGCGGATAGCCGGCATCAAGGCCGCCGATGAAAACCTCGAAGTCGCTGGATCAGTTATGGCCTCAGACGCATTTTTCCCATTCCGCGATGGTATCGATGCCGCAGCGCAGGCAGGCATCCGTGCGGTGATTCAGCCAGGCGGGTCACAGCGGGACGAGGAAGTGATCGGCGCAGCCAATGAACACCGGATGGCGATGGTCTTCACCGGCATGCGCCATTTCCGGCACTAAAGATGAAAATTCTGGTAGTCGGTGGTGGTGGTCGGGAACATGCACTGGCCTGGAAGCTTGCCTCATCACCGCGGGTTGATATCGTGTACGTCGCCCCGGGCAACGCCGGAACTGATGGCGAAGCGGGTGTCGAAAACCTGGCGGTTGCGGCTGATGATATCGGCGCTCTGCTTAGCGCTGCGCAGAAACGACAGATCGACCTGACCATTATTGGGCCCGAGGTGCCGCTGGTGAATGGCATTGTCGATCGCTTCAGTGATGCTGGCCTCGCCTGCTTTGGTCCCCGTAGCGGCCCGGCACAACTGGAGGGATCGAAAAGTTTCACCAAAGCCTTTCTTGAGCGCCACAAAATCCCAACGGCTGACTGGCGCTCTTTTACGGACGCGCAGCTCGCCCGTGACTGGATTCGGACACACCCGGTGCCGATGGTGATTAAGGCTGATGGTCTCGCTGCCGGAAAAGGGGTTATCGTAGCCCATGATCGAGCGCAAGCGCTGGAGGCGGTCGATGAGATCCTGGTACGCCAACGCTTCGGGGCCGCGGGCCAACGGTTAGTGATCGAAGAGTTCCTTGAGGGGGAAGAGGTGAGTTTTATCTGTGTCACCGCCGGCACACAGGTGCTGCCGCTGGCAACATCGCAGGACCACAAGGCGCGCGAGACGGGAGACCGCGGACCGAACACGGGAGGAATGGGTGCCTACTCACCCGCACCTCGTGTCACCGCGGCGCTGCACCAGCGCATCATGGATGATGTGATTCACCCCACGGTAAAAGGTCTTGCCGATGAGAATATGCCGTACACGGGATTCCTCTATGCCGGGCTGATGATCGACGCATCGGGAAACCCCCGAGTGCTGGAATATAACTGCCGATTCGGCGACCCTGAAACCCAGCCTATCCTGATGCGCTTACGCTCGGATCTGGTCGAACTGTGCGAAGCCGCTCTGGCGGGGAAACTGGACAACTATCATGCCGTATGGGACCCGCGTTTTGCTCTGGGGGTGGTGATGGTAGCCGAAGGTTATCCAGGCGATTACGCGCGCGGCGACCAGATCAGCGGACTTAAACAGGCCCAGTCGGATAACATCAAGGTTTTCCACGCCGGGACTCGCCAGGATGAGGATCACATTGTCACCGATGGTGGTCGCGTGCTTTGTGTCACTGCCCTGGGAAAAACCGTCCAGGAGGCGCAGGACCTGGCCTACCAAACGGTCAACACCATCAACTGGCGTGGTGCCGCCTGGCGGCCGGATATCGGCTGGCGCGCGGTCAAATGACACGATACCCACTCAACCTGAAAACGCAATCACATGACTACACCTTTCGTCGCGGTACTGATGGGCTCCGACTCGGACCTGAAGACGGTACAGAACACTTTGGACACACTAGACACCCTGGGCATTGTCTGGGAAGTACGGATCACCTCAGCCCATCGGACTCCGGCAGATACCCACCGCTATGTCCAAGAGGCAGATGAGCGTGGTTGCGCGGTATTCATTGCCGCAGCAGGACTTGCTGCCCACCTCGCCGGGACAGTCGCTGCACTGACCATACGACCGGTCATCGGCATCCCCATGGATGGCGGACCGCTCAACGGACAAGATGCACTCCTGTCTACGGTACAGATGCCTGGAGGTGTGCCGGTGGCGTGCGTTGCGATTGGCAAGGCCGGGGCGAAAAACGCCGCTTACCTCGCGGCACAGATCATGGCCATAGCAGATACAGACTTGGCAGTGCGCCTGACTCAGCAACGCGAGGCTGACGCCCAAGCGGTACGTGACAAAAACCAAGCTTTGCAGGCATCACTGGAATCGACAAGCAACTGACCAAGAATCCGTCACTCGCCGCGCACTGTGTTGTTAGCGGTGGCGTGATCGCCTATCCCACCGAGTTCTGTTTCGGCTTAGGCTGCGACCCCATGAACCAAGCGGCCGTGCGTCGAGTGCTTGCGCTCAAGCGTCGATCGTGGCGCCAGGGGCTGATCGTTATTGCGGATCACCCGCTGCGCTTGCGCGGTCTCGTCGACATGACAGACCCGCAACTTCTTGGTGGCCCGCTTGCCTCGTGGCCTGGCCCCTATACCTGGCTGTTACCCGCGCGCCCTGGCACCCCGACCTGGCTACGCGGCCAGCACGACACCGTGGCAGTACGGGTCAGTGCGCATCCGCTGGTGCAAAAGCTGTGCCATGAAAGCGGCACTGCATTAGTCTCTACCAGTGCGAACAGTAGCGGCCGACCGCCCCTGCGCCGGGGGCCGGCGGTTCTGGCCCAGTTTGGCAGCCAGATTGATTGTATTCTTGACGGGCACGTAGGAGTCGCGCTGGGGCCGAGCACAATAACCGATGCGGCCACTAACAAAATCCTTCGCAATTCCTAACATCCAGAGTTTCAATCACCATGTCCCAAGCGATTGCCATCGACGAGGTTAAAACTTACCTGACCGATCTGCAGGATCAGCTGTGCAGTGAGCTGGCTGATGCCGATGGTGATACAGCGCGGTTTCATGAAGACCTCTGGACCCAGGAAAACGGTGGTGGTGGCCGAACCCGTGTCCTTCGCGACGGCCACGTCTTCGAACAGGCCGGGGTGAATTTCTCCCATGTTCGTGGCAAAGCATTGCCCAGCGCGGCATCTACCCGGCACCCGGAACTTGCTGGAACCCCATTCCAGGCGATGGGGGTATCACTGGTGGTACATCCACAAAACCCTTTTGTTCCGACCTCGCACATGAACGTACGTTTTTTCTGCACCGAAACCTCTGGCAAACCGACTTGGTGGTTTGGTGGGGGCTTTGACCTGACCCCGACCTACGGCTTCATCGCCGATACGCTGCACTGGCATCGCACGGCCAAAATTGCCTGTGCCCCATTTGGTGCGGATCTGTACCAACGATTCAAGCACTGGGCTGATGAATACTTCTATCTGAAACATCGAGATGAGCAACGCGGCGTGGGTGGGCTTTTTTTTGATGACTACAACGAGGGCGGTTTTGACAACGCCTTTGCCCTGACCTGCAGTATCGGCGATCACTACCTGCCGGCTTATCTGCCGATCGTACAAGAGCGAGTAACGACCCCATTTACGGTCGAGCACAAGGACTTTCAGTTGTACCGCCGTGGACGCTATGTCGAGTTCAATCTGGTCTATGACCGCGGTACCTTATTTGGTCTGCAAAGCGGCGGGCGTACCGAGTCGATACTGATGTCCCTACCGCCCCGTGTGGCCTGGCGTTATGACTTCAAGCCGCAACCCGGAAGCCCCGAGGAAAGCCTGACACGGGATTTTCTCAAGCCACGCGACTGGTTGGCCAAAGAAACAATACCAAATCCTGCCTAAGCTGACTACGCGTGGCTAGAATTTTCTATACCTCGCTGTTATGGCTGGCACTGCCTGTGCTGCTA